>SLIY01000478.1 GCA_007135385.1 Leptolyngbyaceae cyanobacterium CSSed165cm_216 | reverse complement strand
TGCTGTTGGTATTTAATAAGGCCGATCGGGTCAGTAGCGAAGCCCTGGCGATCGCCCGCGAAGAATATCCCCAGGCCCTGTTTATCTCAGCTACCGAGCGCTTGGGGCTCGAGACCCTGCGCCAGCGACTAGTACAACTGGTAGATTATGCTGTCGCGGTTTAAGGGTTAAGGAAAAGAACATAACTAAATAATGCTGTTATTCCGACCAACGGGAGGAATCTTCGATGCTACCAAGAGCCCAGCTGTCACTTTCTGAGCAGCCGCTGCGCGTCTACGACTCCGCTCTCCACTCCTCGACAGGACAGAGCAACGTCTATTTGAAGTCATCTCCTTAGGACTTAGGCCGATTTTTTCGCTTTAGGATCGGCTTAGTTTTCCTGATTTTAGGCAGCAGAGCCACATAGAACTGATCAGGGTCAGGGGTTTTGTAAATGGAAAACTGACCACTGGTGACCAACAAGTCTTGGAAACTTGAATTGGGGCTTTGGCGCTCTGCCATATCTACAGCGGATAGGCCGTATTGTTCAATAAATCGGCTATTGAGTCTAGAGAGGGACAACCAACGGTTACCAGTCGCTGATGATTCAGCCAGGAGGATGTCTTTTACAGCCGTTAACAGCGCTTGGACTGAAGCCAAGGCATAGGATCGATGGGGCGCCATTATGAATCAGGACTGGCGATCGCGGCGACGCTGGCGAATTTGGCTCATAAAGAACTCTTCCAACGTCGGTCGGGTCTGGTGTAGGGCAACGAGGTGGCCCCCGGCCAGGGGAATCTGCTTGGCAAACTCATAGGGATTGCCTTTGATGTGGCCATGCCACAGATCCCCCTGAACGGTGAGTTGATCCAACCAGGGTTCAAGATCTGGCAGGCGACCGCCCCGACCCTGGACGAAATATTGGTCGGCGGTGCCCAGCAGCTGATCCAAACTGCCCATGGCAATTAGATCCCCCTGATCGAGGATGGCGATGCGATCGCAAATCACCTCCACATCCGACAATATGTGGCTGTTAAAAAAGATCGTTTTGCCTTCTCGTTTCAAAGTCAAAATAATTTCCCGCACCTGAAACCGCCCAGTCGGGTCAAGCCCCGACATGGGTTCATCTAAAAACACCACATCTGGGTCATTGATCAGGGCTTGGGCCATGCCAATCCGCTGCATCATCCCTTTGGAATATTGCCGCAACTGCTTTTTCTTGGCCGCCGCTTGGGACAGCCCCACCAGGTCGAGTAGCTCCGTAATCCGCCGCTGCTGAGAGGCCCGCGACAGGCCAAATAGCCCTGCCGTGTAGTGCAAAAACTCCCAGCCGGTCAAAAAGTCGTAGAAATAGGCATTCTCTGGCAAATAGCCAATCCGCTGCTTCACGCGGCTATCCCCCAGTGGGTGATCCAGCAGGGTGGCCGTCCCAGCGGTGGGACGCACAATACCCAGCAAGGTTTTCAGCAGGGTAGTCTTACCGGCCCCATTCGGTCCCAATAGGCCAAAGGTCTCCCCCTGGTAGATGGTGAGGGAGCAGTCCCGCAGGGAGATCACCCGTTGGTTCAGCCAAAAGCCAGTGCGGTAAGCCTTGGTTAACCCCTGAGTTTGCACTACCACTGGACGATCGTCAGCGGCAGGGGGTTCTGGGGGAAACGTCTTTTGAACCGGGGGCTGGGGGGTACTCATAGAACCGTGCTGAGTTTATACAGACGACAAGGGTAGATGTGTCCCTAGAATACCCTTGCTCTCCCCCACTGTTGCCATGGGTCAACATTCTCTACCCAGGGGGATATTATCCAGGTGGGTAGAGCGAGCCCCATGCACCACGAAGCCAACCCAAGGCTAGGCATAACGGTCCTAGACATAACGGTTAGGGGAGTCCTGACGGTTCCTAGGGGGAAAGTAGACGTGGCTGGGGGGTAAAAGACATCGTAGCCAAGGCCAGCTGTGGCGTGCTGCCGGTGGAAAAACGCCAGATCCCGAGCTGGACTTACAAGCTGGACTTGATAGAGATAACATCATTATTTACAGACAAATAAAACATTCTTGAAGTTTGGCCCCCTTTACCGATACATCCCCTTACTATCCAAACAGTGAATCTGGCGTTGACTGTTTAGTGTTGTTCAAATCGAAAAACAATCTAAACATTGTTTACCCCCGTTCCTGTGAATTAAGGCGATATAGGAGAAGGGGTAAAGCATTGCGCTAGAGTCGTTGTCGAGCACGTTTTCCAACTCAAAGCTTGTCCCTTGTTAGTACTGGGTGTAAATATTAAGGTTTTCTTTGCAATTTAGGATTTTCATCGTTCCACGATCAAGTTTTCAGGACCGATTTGGTGTCTACAGGAAGGAACTTTTGCTTTTATGACCATTGCACAGCCCCACGATATACCTGTGGTAAATTCAACTACACCCTCTGGCCTCAAGGTGGGAATTCCCAGGGAAGTCTTCCCTGGAGAATGTCGGGTAGCGGCCACCCCAGATACCGCTAAAAAGCTACAAAAGCTAGGGTTCGAAGTTCTGGTTGAAACCCAGGCCGGGGCTGGGGCTAAGTTCAGCGATCGCGCCTATACCGAAGCAGGCTGCCAGGTGCTCTCCGATGCCGCTAGTCTGTGGGATACCGCTGACGTGGTGCTCAAGGTGCGCGCCCCCCAGTGGCATCCCACCCTGGAACGGCACGAGGCCGATTTATTGAAGCCAGACAGCACCCTGATTAGCTTTATCTGGCCAGCCCAAAACCCAGAACTCTTGGAACAGCTCTCGCACCAGGGGGGAACCGTATTAGCCATGGATGCGGTGCCGCGCATTACCCGAGCCCAAAAGCTAGATGCCTTGAGTTCGATGGCTAACATTGCGGGCTATCGAGCCGTGATTGAGGCGGCCAACCAGTTTGGTCGCTGTTTTACCGGCCAAATTACCGCCGCAGGCAAAATGCCCCCCGCCAAGGTGCTGGTGATTGGCGCTGGGGTAGCGGGATTAGCGGCCGTTGGGGCCGCCAAAGGGTTAGGGGCCGTGGTTAAAGCGTTTGATACTCGCCCTGAGGTGAAAGAGCAGGTGCAAAGTATGGGGGCCGAGTTCCTGGAGCTGCACTTTCAAGAAGATGGCAGTGGGGAAGGGGGCTATGCCAAGGTGATGAGCCAGGCCTTTATTGCCGCCGAAATGGCCCTATTTGCCCAACAAGCCCAGGAAGTGGACATTATTATTACCACGGCTCTGGTTCCCGGCAAAAAGGCGCCTCTGCTGATTACCCGAGACATGGTCGAAAGCATGACCCCTGGTTCGGTGGTCGTGGACTTGGCCGCTGAACAAGGGGGTAACTGCGAAATGACCCAGCCGGGCGACATTACCACCTACAACAATGTCACCATCATTGGCTTGACCGACCTACCCAGTCGCATGGCGTCCCAGGCGAGTCAGCTCTATGGCAACAACTTGTACCACCTGTTGAGCGACCTGGGGGGCTCAGAAAACTTTGACATTAATCTGGACGACGAGGTGATTCGCGCCACCACCGTCGTCCAGGGGGGACGGGTGGTCTGGCCACCGCCGAAGCCTGAGCCCCCCACCCCGGCGCCCGTCCAACCGGCAGCCGCCCCCGTGGCTGTGGCCCCCGAGCCTAAGCAGAAAGGGCTAGTGGGTCAGCTTTTCTGGCCTGTGGTGATTGGTCTAGCCTTTGTGGCTATTGGCCTGTGGGCCCCAGAGTCGTTCATATCTCACTTTACGGTGTTTGTGCTGGCCAGCTTCTTGGGCTGGAAGGTGATTTGGGATGTGTCACCCTCCTTACACACTCCCCTGATGAGCGTCACCAATGCCATCAGCGGCATCATCATCATTGGCGGCATGTTGCAAATCTCTAGCGATATCACCTCACCGATGACGATCCTGGGGGCGATCGCCCTTTTCCTGGGCACAGTCAATATTGCTGGTGGCTTCATGGTCTCCCAGCGGATGTTGAATATGTTTCACAAGTAACTCAAACCTCAAACCTCAAACCTCAAAACTCATTCATTCCCCTCCATCCATTCCCTATTTCCCCTTTGTTTATGTCTAACAACCTTGTAACCACGGCTTACATTGCCGCTAGTGCTCTCTTCATCCTCAGTTTGAGTGGGCTATCGCAGACGGAAACCGCTAAGCGGGGCAACTGGCTAGGCATCATCGGCATGGCCATTGCCTTTGCCGCCACCGCCTTTATCAGCCAGGGCTACTCTGTTCAGGCCAGCTCCATTGGGCTAGGGGTGCTGGTGGGGGTTGTGGCGGCCAGCCGGGTCGCCATGACTGCCATGCCCGAAATGGTGGCATTTCTAAACAGCTTTGTGGGGCTGGCCGCTGTGTTAGTTGGCTTTGCCGAATATCTACAACCCAGTTCGACCCTAATGGGCATCGAAGAAACCATCCACCGGATTGAGATCTATGCCGGTGTGTTCATTGGGGTAGTCACCTTTACCGGGTCTATAGTGGCCGTCGGCAAACTGCAAGGCATTTTGCCCAGCCGCTCTGTGCTACTGCCGGCTCGCCATGGGTTGACCATTGCCATGCTGATTGCGATCGCGGCTTTGGGGGCACCCTTTCTCTCGGCAACCGGCACCACTGGCCTTGTTCCCCTGGGGATTATGACCGCCATTTCAGCCGTATTTGGCATTGTGATCGTCATGGCCATCGGCGGGGCAGATATGGCCGTCGTCATTTCCTTGCTTAACAGCTATTCGGGGTTGGCCTCGGCAGCGGCGGGCTTTATGCTCAACAACGACCTGTTAATTATTACCGGTGCGCTAGTAGGCAGCAGCGGCGCTATCCTCAGCTACATCATGTGTAAAGGGATGAACCGCTCGTTTTTGAATGTGATTTTGGGTGGCTTTGGGGCCACCAGTGCTGGATCAAGCCAGGGGGCTGGCCAGGCGGGGGATGCCACGGCGACTAACCCAGAGGATGTGGTGGATATCTTAGAGGCTGCCAATAGCGTCGTGATTGTACCCGGTTATGGCATGGCCGTAGCCCAAGCCCAGCATGCCGTGGCTGAAATCACCCAAATTTTGCGTCGCCAGGGCAAACAGGTCCAATTTGGCATTCACCCGGTCGCTGGGCGAATGCCTGGCCACATGAATGTACTACTAGCCGAAGCCAATGTGCCCTACGACATTGTTCTGGAAATGGATGAAATCAATGACGATTTCGCCAATACGGATGTAGTGCTGGTGATTGGTGCTAACGACACCGTAAACCCCAGCGCCCAGGATGATCCCACCAGCCCCATTGCCGGCATGCCAGTAATGCAGGTGTGGCAGGCGGATACTGTGGTGGTGCTGAAGCGCAGTCTGTCACCGGGCTATGCCGGGGTTGACAACCCACTGTTCTACTACGACAACACCCTAATGCTGTTTGGCGACGCCAAGGCCAATGTCAATGGGGTACTGAATCAGCTATCGGATGTGACCGCTACGGATGCGACCTCGGTGGCGGTGGCGGCTTAATTGACCTAAGCTCGGGATCAGAAAATTCCTTGCAAAAGCAGGCTCCCTGTTCCCGACCGGGAGCCCTGTACTGCTCGCACAGCTACCGTTCACGGTTTCAGGTTAGCCGCCTGCCTTGCACCGTATACCTTGCTCTAGTTGCCACCGATACTAATGGGGGTGCCGACAATTTCAGCCTGAGTCAAGTTAGTGTCTAAAAACGACGTTCCCGCGGCCTCAGCAAAATAAATTTGGGCCTGGGTCAAGTTCGCATTGTCAAACACCGCTCCATCTAACACGGCATTGGTCAAAAAGGCTTTGGTCAGGTTGGCACCGGTTAGATCAGCACCGGTTAAATCAGCCCCTTCTAAGTTCGCCTCGTACAAAATTGCACCGGTTAAATCGGCCTCGCGCAAGTCAGCCCCAATCAAGTGGGCCTGGGTTAGGTCAGCCCCTGACAAATCACATCCTTGGCAGAGGTTGGTTTCGATCAGTTGCTGCACATGGGCTGGATTTTCAGCTTGCACGGGTACAGCAAAAAGCAGAGGAACGACTACGGCTGAAGCCGCGAATGTGGATAGTTTCATGGGGTTTCCTCCGTGCTTCACTGGGCAGGGCTAGCCCTAATACGGCTAGCCGAGATAGCCCAATTGATCGCAAACCAACACCGACGTGATCATCACGGGCGTCAGCGTCAACTATCGGTTAAGGGGCAACTGAGAAAGCAACAAACTGTGCGGTAGCAAGCGGTGTAGGGGAGCGATCGCAGCTACCCATTAAGTCCATCCTGGAAATCAGGGAAAATTAAGCCTAATTTAGGACAATCCCCAAAACATCAGAACCAGCTTTCATTTACCTAAGCAATAGGCGGTAGGTGGCGCTTGACAATTGAACTACGCTTTAGATCATGCCATATTTTTATCGCCTGCGGCGCTAAATCCCCCATTCTGTAAGGAATCGAAAGGTAGAGATTGAACGTTAGTCCCTCTGCCTTGAGACTGACCTCGGCAATTTACATGACCGTTTTGCGCAGCCCTGACTTGCCGCCCTTGGTGTACCAATATTCCCAAGTGCCACCCCCAGCCGTAGACCAATCCTTTAAGTCAAAATAACCGCTCCCCTGGGGATCTCCAGCAATCCGGTAAACCTTGACGGCTTGTCCGCCGTGGTCCCAAACTAAGGGCCAGCCTGGCCACATTTGTTCGGGTAGGGCTCCATTAGGCTGCAAAAAGTAGGCATCTTGGCCAATCTGGGTGCCGTTGCCAAACACGTGGGCGATGCCCTGTTCGTCAATCGCCACAAAGGCCCCCTCCTCCAAGCCAATGGCGTAGTGGTCCAGGTTATTGTCATCGTCATAAATCACCCGGGCCAGCAGACCTAAAATGCGTCCATAACGGGTCTCTGGATTCTGTCGATTCACCCGATCCAAGTGGGTCTCCATAATCACTTGCTCTAGATAAGGCGGTCGAATAAACTTGGTGCGGTGAATGGTCTGGGTGTTGTAGTGGAAGGGGTCGTTAAGGATTTCAGAACTAATCACCCCCTGGTGATCAGGCGCGTAATAGTGGTCACCTAAAATAGCCATACCGGCACTGGTACCCGCTACCGGTATCTTTTTTTCGTGGATTAAATAATTGATAGCGGTTTCGGTGGCCGTCCCTTGCCAAAATTTCTGGTAATCATTCTGGTCTCCGCCGGCAATGAACAAGGCATCCGCTTCCCGAATGTAGTCCACCACATCCGGATTATCAGCCGCCTCCCGACTGTCGATGGATAGTTCTGCGGCTGAACTAATGGCGTCTTTGTAGCGATCGCAAATCCACTTGGCTTGAGCGCCTACCCCGCCCACCCGCAGCACCAAATAATTCCCTCCCCGAGCTCGCTCTAAAAACCAGCGGGTAGCGGCATCCTCTCCAGACGTATCCCCTTCCGCCCCACCGATCAACAACATAGCGGCCCGTGGCACGTCAGCCTCAATTTCTCGGTTGCGACAAACCCGGTGGTAGTCAAAGTCTCGATGCTGCTGACCCATAGGAATACCTCATGGTTACCTATAGATAGCATGCCTGAACGGGATCTACCCCAACTAAAAACCGACATGATTTGTAGTGTCGGGCAACATGCCGTGATGACATATTGCCGGTTCTAAGCGATTGGAAGCCGCTATATAGATCAAAGCACTGGTGCAGCAACGCTTTGCGATCTGATGAGGGATCTGCCTGAAAATCAAGTCCCCGCTAGAGCCGCCAACCCAAGGTCATTCCCGCGTAGGTGGGAATGACCTTGGGACTTGTTTACTTTGCGAGTCCCTTACCTGGCAACTTGGCATACGGGACTAAGGTAGAAACGACAGCTAGAAACGACGAAACCCCGCCAAATGGCGAGGTTTCAGTCAATCGGAGCGGCGGGATTTGAACCCACGACCCCCACTACCCCAAAGTGGTGCGCTACCAAGCTGCGCTACGCCCCGGTCAAAAAATCGTGCTTAACCACAATAACACAGACAGGTCAGCATTCTCAGGCCGATCCCTAGATATTTTCTCCTGTGGAACTGCAACATACCGAGGGGGAATGTGGCGGACTTTGTTGTCCCAGAGGATTTCACCAAATTGACATTAAGATAGGTCCAACTTAAAACACGCCTAAGCTACCTAAAGATTGCATCAACCCCTGAGTAGCCTCGCTGGTCCATTGACCCTCACAACGGCGACCAGTATTGAGGATGAAGCGTAGGGAGTACTGCTCTGGAAACCCGTCTGCCTCGACCCAGAGCAGGTCAGACTCGGCTTCGCAGGTAATCCGTTCCTGATCCATCAATTCAGCCGCCATGGCCTGGAGGGTGTCAGCAAGGTGCTGAGCAAGACGACAAAAATCCTGAAATTCTTGGCCTGTCAGCTCAAGCACCCAAGTGTCGCCTGCCACCATGCCCTGGTAGGTAGACGCGGCTTGATCCCAACCAATGCGCCAGCCAGGGCCTTCTTTCACAAACCGTTGGTCCATAAGTGGGAACGTGAGCAAGCCCACCCCCTGCTATTCGCCAATAATCTCGGGCTGGGTGAGCTCATCAGACATTTCAATAATCGCCCGCAGCACCGGCTTCATCTTGGGGTCTTCGTAGTTTTCAAAATCTTCGAAGCGTCGCCGTTGGGCCCGGTTGGCCACCTGTACTGTGATTCGATAGCGATTGGAAGCGGCCTGAATCAAATCTTCGGTACGGCGCATAATTTGGGTGCTATCAAAGGGAGAACGCTTCAGCATAGAAGACCTGTATAACGGTTAGGCTCCCATCATACCAAGAAGCTAGAGATGGCTGACGGGTATCGGCTGGCAGAAGTATGACCACCTTTGCTGAAATGAAGGTCTATTTGACCCAGAGCATCTGCGATCGCCATGGTATGATCAGATACTGTGTCGAAACCATGTATGAACTATGCCGAAGCTGAAGTCTCGCAAGGCCGCCGCTAAGCGCTTCCGTCGTAGCGGGAGCGGCAAAATTATGCGCCGCAAGGCCTTTAAAAATCACTTGCTACAGCACAAGGGTGCCGATCGCCGCTCTCGTCTGTCTAAGATTGCTGTGGTATCTGAAGCAGATGCCCCCAATGTGGAGCTGATGCTGCCTTACCTCTAGGGTAGGTATGCTTGCCCTAGGATGGCCAGTTTTGTCGACTGGTGACAAAATTTTTGGTTGACAGTTTCATTTACCCTTGAGGATTTAGAGAGTCATGGCACGTGTTAAGCGCGGCAATGTCGCCCGGAAGCGCCGCAAAAAAGTATTAAAACTGGCAAAGGGGTTTAGAGGGTCTCACTCTAAGCTATTTCGCACGGCTAATCAGCAGGTGATGAAAGCCCTGCGCTATGCCTATCGCGATCGCCGTAATCGCAAGCGCGACTTCCGTCGCCTGTGGATCACTCGAATCAACGCGGCGGCTCGCCTACATGGCATCAGCTACAGTCAGCTCACTGGCCAACTGAAAAAGGCCAATATCGACATTAATCGCAAAATGCTGGCTCAAATGGCGGTGCTTGATCCCGATG
>SLIY01000290.1 GCA_007135385.1 Leptolyngbyaceae cyanobacterium CSSed165cm_216 | reverse complement strand
GCCGAGGGGTAGCTGAAATGGCAGAGGCCATTACTGAAGGGCGTCCTAATCGTTTGGCTACCGATTTTTCATTGCATAACAATGAACTGGCGATCGCCATTCAAAATGCCTTAGAAACAGGGTGTACGTATCCTCTAACCACCTCATTTGAGCCTATTCAGCCCATGCCCTGGGCCATGACCTAATCGTTACACATAAGGAAATTGACTCCTATGGTTCAGACCAGTTCCCCGATTCGCTGGGGTATTTTGGGAACGGGAACAATCGCCCGCGAGTTTGCCTACGGCCTGAATTGTTTACCCGATGCCAAACTGGTAGCTGTGGGATCGCGCACCTTGGGCTCAGCTCAATCCTTTGCCCAAGCTTACGCCATTCCCCAGGTGCACGGCAGTTATCAAGCCCTAGCTGAGGATCCTGCCGTTGATGTGATCTATATTGCCACTCCCCATTTTCGCCATTATCAAGACTGTCTGTTGTGCTTAAACGCTGGCAAAGCGGTGCTGTGCGAGAAACCCCTGGCCCTCAATGCTAAAGAGGCGAAGGAAATTGCTGACACCGCTCGTCGTCAGGGGGTGTTCTGCATGGAAGCCATGTGGATGCGGTTTATGCCCTTAGTAAAACAAACCCAAGCCCTAATTGTCGAGGGCACCATTGGCGAGGTGTTGACCTTAAACGCTGACTTTGGCTACCCCACAGAATATGACCCCAAGAACCGATTCTTTAACCGGGAGCTAGGCGGTGGGGCGCTGTTAGACCGGGGTAGCTACCCGCTATCTCTGGCTTTTCAACTACTGGGTGCCCCAAAGTCAGTCGTAGGGCAGGCCTGCCTAGGGGAAACTGGTGTGGATGAACAAGCGGCCTTTATCCTGGGCTATGCCAATGGTCAGCTAGCCCAGTTGGCCGCTACCCTTCGGGGCTACGCCTCCAATACAGCGGTCATTACAGGTACAAAAGGTAAGATTACGTTGCATCCGCCCTTTTGTCGGCCCGATCGCCTGTCTGTGACCCCATACTCAAATCAGCCGGTGGTCCGCTCATCGCAACCACTGACCTCTCCCTCAGCCCTGAAGCGCCGATTGGTTAGTCTAGGTAAGCGTATACCCCTGGCCAAGTCGGCCGTGGCTAAATTGAGAGACAACACCAACGTTCTATCGGCCCCCATCCAAGGCAATGGGTTTAACTATGAAGCGGCAGAAGTCATGACCTGCCTCAGACAGCAGCAGCTTGAGAGTCCCAAGATGCCCCTGGACGAATCGGTGCAGATGCTTGAAATTATGGACCAATTACGCCAAAGCTGGGGCCTGCATTATCCACAGGATCAGTGAGAGATCTGGTATTATAAGTGGTGCATTACGGCCTAAAGACCGAGGCCCATGGGCGATGAGTTTTGTCGTACCCCAGGATAGAGTCCTGGGATTTGTACCAGCGTTCTCCTAGTCGCGATCGGGATTGCCAATACGGTCAAGCAAGTTGATGATGTTGGTAAGGCCTAATACTGGATTGATAATAGCACTGGCGGCTCCGCCAATTAGCTCTAGAAAATCAGAGGTGCGAGTCACCCCAGATCGAGAGACGATCACCACATCGTTTTCCCTCAACGATGGGTTATTTTCATCATTAAGGCCAGCCGATAGATCAACTGGGATCACTCGGTTAGTCACCGTTCCATCTGGGTTAAGCCGAATAAAGGCTACTTCTCCAGACTGCGCCCGGGGGTCATCAAAACCACCGGCCGCTAAGATGGCTTGATTCAGCGTAGAATTGGGCTTAATTTCAACGCGGCCTGGATCCTTAACTTCACCCACTACATCAACACCAATAGCATTAGGAGAAAAATTAGCTGCAGCTATGGTCTGGGCTTCTTCGGGTAGTAAGGCTGTTGCCGTAGGCACAAAGATGGTATCTCCATCGCGCACCAGTATGTTTGGTGCCTGACTGCCATCCTTAAGTAAGGCAAAGAAATCGACCGTCATCACCCTGTCAGAACCGTTAGCCTGAGGGCGGCGCACCTGAACGTTACGAATGTCAGCCATCTGGGTAATCCCCCCAGCTAACCGAATCGCCTGCACCACAGTGCGCAACTCCCTGGGGTTAGGATCATTACCGTCAAATCCATCCCCACCACCACCATCCCTAGGGCGAGTGGTAAAAGAACCAGGACGATTCACCTCCCCTACGACCGCAACTGTAGAAGGCCGGGTCGCCGTTAGGGTCAAGGTGACCACCGGATCAAGAATCATTTGGGAATACCGCTGCTCAATGGTTCTTGTCGCTTCCTCCAGACTTAATCCTCTGACATAGACTCGCCCAATCCAGGGGAGGTTGATGGTACCATCCACTAAGACATTGTAGGTATCGGCACCGTTGCCCAACTCAGGTACATTAAAAATGTCAAATTGGACTACATCGCCCGAGTTAAGCACATAGGCATCGTCATCGAAATTTGACAGATCGTGATTGTGTTGCCCAGTGGGTTCAGAGAAATCAATCGATGACTCAGAGGATATGCCACTGCGCTCGATCTCCCTAACCTCTGTTAGGGCAAAAACGGGGGTGATATAAGACAGCAGTAATCCCGAGAGGGTAATCGAACTAACAGATAATTTAATAAATCGACTTGCCATTCTTTACTCCTAATATTTACACACTAAAAATAAAAATAATCTAAAGCGTATTGGACGTTAATTGAGTGAATGCTAAGTAGGCAAACCCAGCAACTTTGAGGGTTTATGTCGATTGAAACATACCTACGCTAAAGGAACAATCTAACGCATCAAGTCTTTATGAAATCCTCATGGAGCAGTGGGTTATAGCCACAAAAAAACATCCTATAGTATTACTACTTATAGCGTTAGCTGATTTTATCACCGCTCTGATTCACCACCTGCTTTAAGCCTTACTTTTTCATAAGCACTTATAAACTGCATGAAGTAAGTGACCATCACGACTTTTAGCTTAGTGCTAAAATTGTTGAGGCGGTCATCTTTCATCACCTGACCTGTCACCTTAATGGGTTGTTTAAATAAATCATTGATGACTAGCTTAACGACTCGACCATACCGCTTCCACCACAGAGGCTCCTTAGCGACATACATGTCATAAATCCCACCAGAAAGGCGAAGGGTACGCCGATGTAAATCAGCTATGGTATGGCGGGTGGGATGGTAAACGTAGGCATCGTCAGCATAGATTTGCCCATACCCAGCAGCATAAACCCGTTTACCCCACTCTTGGTCACCAAAGGATTTAAGATCGGCTAAGAAATAGCCAACCTTATCTAGAACATGCCGCCAGGTGAAGATATTGGCTGTAAAGGCCGCGCCATACTCCTCTAAAAATGCTTTTTGGGGAAAGTCCATAACGAAGCGATCATACAACTCACAGAGATTGGGGTGATCAGGATCTTTGAATAACATTTCAATTCTGCCTGCGACCAACCCACAGTTAGACGTTTTTGTTAAGTAGTCCACTCCTTTTTCTATCCAATCATTAACTGGAATGCAATCTGCATCTGTGAAGGCGATCACGTCACCCTTGGCAATAGTAATACCTTTGTTGCGAGCTGCATAGGAGCCTGGGGTTAACTCCTGGTCGTAAACAACGTTGTCAAACTCAACTTTAAGGTTGTCCATGACCGGGCTTGGATCAGAGCCGTTATCGATAACAATAATCTCATAGCGGTCAGAATCATAGGTTTGTTTATGCAATGCTGCCAGACAAATACGTAACCTACCGGCATCGTTATAGACCGGAATGATCACTGAAACAAATGGCTGTAGAGCATTACCTACAATGTCCTCAAGATTTGTATAACTCATTATCGAGGTTTAGGTGCACCAGCAACACTTAACTTTAAACATCAATCGTAAAGACTTTATCTGAGTAGGGTCCTAGGACGATAATTTTACAGTATCTTCACCATCCAAGTGGGGTCCTAAGACGATAACTTTGCAGTCTTTTCATCTCCAGAGTTTATAGCACGCTTATTTCTCCCATGCAGGCAGTTTTGTTCAATCCGTTTGTCCAATGGACCTCGCCCTAGACAAATGGCCTAAAAATCAGGACGTAAAGGCAGGTATCGAAGTGCCTTGGGGGTTAACTCAATTCCTGTTGTCGGGGGCTAGTACTGACTTGCAGTAATATGATCACCTCTGCTGAGGGTACCAGGTTCTAGATCACAGGTATCGGGAAGGCTGGTCGACTTATGCCGCAGAGTACTAGTCACCGGCTGGTTGTAGGCCTTCAACCAGGGCATTGGGGATGACCGCATCATCCCAAGCGTGGGGGTGCTCGCCAATGCGCACAATCACCAGGTCGTAGGCGGGAATCACGTAGACCCGCTGGTGATAGCGACCATCCAGGTAGACCGTGTCAGGGGCGGCAAAGGGGGCTGATGCGGCTTGGTTAACCTGGGGGTAGGCTGAAGTCCGGGCTTTGATCCACAGATGTAAGCCAAAGGTAGGCTCTAGGGGAGATGCGGTTTGCATCTGCTGAATCCAGGCCGCTGGCACCACCTGGGTAGCGTTGACTCGCCCCTGATGCAGGATCATTTGGCCCACCCGCAGCCAGTCTTGGGCCGTGGCAAAAAAGCAGCAAAAAGGTTTGGCATGCCCCCCTGGCCGGTCTAGCCAGAGAGAGCCATCGTCGCTGCCTAAGGGTTGCCATAACCGGCTCGATAGGTAGTCGCCGAAGGATTCGCCCGTGGCTCGCTCTAGGACGATCGCGGCCAACTGAGAGTTGACATTGTTATAGGCAAATTGCTGACCAGGAGGTTCCTCGGCTGGAATGGCCAGGGCGGTGCGGTGTACGTCAGAGCCACCATAGAGCTGCACCAAGTCGGACTGCAGGGTATTGGTGCGGTCGTCGTTGCGGAGGCCCGACTGCATGTAGAGCAAATCGGCTAGGGTAATCTGGCCCCGGTCGTCATCGGCCCATTCGTCGATGTAAGTGGCGATTGGGTCTTGGAGGGAGGTGATGTGCCCTTCCTCCATGGCGATGCCAATCAATAGAGCCACCAGGGTTTTGGTCATGGACATACCATTAATCGGTCTGTCAGCAGAGTGATCATGCCAGTATTGTTCCAGCACTAGGCGATCGCGGTGCATGACCAACAACGCGACCGAGTTCTGGGCTTCGGCAAACGCGATCGCAGTTTGCAGCGCCGCTGGGGGAATTTCTGTAGTATCGCTGGCAGGCATAGGAGAACCCCCAGGGCCAGCTCCGGCGACCCGCTGCTGGGGTTGGTACCAGTCGGCGTTAGTGATCGGGTTGTCGGGGTATGTAATTGGCCGGCTGAGTAACCGCCAGTCTAGGGAGTTATAGGCCAGCCCCAGTAACCCCACTAAGGCCACCATCAACCAGCGATGGCGGTAAGGTCTGGGGATGGGTAGTCGTCTGGGGCGGAGCCGGAGTTTGAGGGGGAAACGTCTGATAAAACAAGCGCTCAACTCAACAGATCACTCTACCAGCTTGGGGCCAGCAGTGATTCCATGATGCCCTACATCAGGCCAATCGAGGAGGGGCTACCGGGCTAAAAAAAGACCACTTTCAGAGCATATCCCGGTCATAGGGCGGTCCCACACATCTTTGGGCAGACTGGGCAGGCGGGCATATTCAAACACAATCCCAATGGCGGGTACCTGCTGCCACTGGGGTTGGCTAAACAGGCGATCGTAGTACCCGCCGCCGTAGCCCAGTCGATAGCCCCGCACATCGCAGGCGACCGCTGGTACAAGCATCAGGTCGACCATGGCCAAATCCACCAGGGGTGACTTGGGGTGGGGTTCGGTAATGCCGTAGGCCCCTTTGCGCAGGGGCCATTTGCTTTGGGGGGACCAGTAGTGCCACTGCATCTGCTTACCGACGCAACGGGGCAAGCCCCAGTGAGCATGGTGCTGGGTCAGGGGGCTCAGATCTGGTTCTTGGCGAAAGCTGGTGTAGGCCAAAATTACCCGGCACTGGCGAAAGTAATGCCAGGCCAAGAGGTGAGCACAGATGCGATCGCATTTTTGCTGCCACAACTGCGGAGGAATGCTTTGACGGGCTCTAATCAGGCGTCGTCTTAGATCAGCTTTGGCCTCTTGGTTCAAATCTGACGACGGGGAAGACGGTTGACTCACAGGAATGGGCTAGAAATACAGCAGTAGGTTTAGACCGGGAATAGTGCGCGATAGAGTCCATAACAATAGCGCTGCGTAGAGCAACCCCAGCCCCCATTGATACCACACCAGAGCTGTGATCAACCCAGGCACCTGTTGATCGCGCAATCGAATGTCATTGAAGCCAAATTTCAACCAGTTGTTCAGGCTAAAGTCCAGATAGTTAAGCCAATTCCAGCGACGGTCGAGCAGGATGGGGGTATAGCGATCGCGAAAAAACGGAAATTTAGGAATCACCGGCAGGCGTGCTATCAACAGCCGCAATTGGCGCAGGCTACCGTCTTCGACAAAATAGCTTTCGTGCATCAGGTCATGGAATCGACCCCGCTTCAGCAGTAGGGCAATCAGCCCCAAAGGAACCGGTAAGGTCAGTAGGGCCAGAGTGATTAAGGTTAGCCCTGGATAGTCAGCCAGACGCCACAGGTTGCTAAACCCCAAGCTACCCGAGAGACCACAAGCTCCTCCCAGCCATAGCCCTTCTGTCAACGGTGGCACGATCGGCGTGGGTAGCCGACGGCGATAGCGATCAATAAACCAAAACATCAGTGCAAAGGTGGGAATGGCCACCAGCCCCAGGCCAAAGGTGAGGCCAAAACTAGTGCCATAGTGGCTGAGCACCACCAGCCCAGTCAGGATCAGCCAACGCAAACCTAGGGTGATACGCTTGGCGAGAGAAAAGGTATTGCGGGCAAAAATATGGTCGCGTACCTTTAGATACGCGGCCAGATCGACCCCTTCTACGTTAAGGATGCCATCTACCCCAATAAAGGTCTGCTGCTGTCGCTGTTGAACCACGGCTTGGGCCTGGGCTTCGGTAAAGCCAGCGTTGACCAGGGCGGTGACCGAGGCCGTATTTAGGTTGACGCCTAGCAACTGGCGGTGCCAGTCCTTGAGTCGTAATCGCTCAGTGGTGTAGGCAATGTGATTGGCGTCCCCGATTTGCTCTAGCTGCCGAAAATTGCGCTCTAGATTGCGCAGCAGGGTTTCATTGCCAGTCAACTGCGGTACGGAGAAGGCCCAACCAATTTTACCAGGGGTGCCTAAAATCTTGGTTTGCTCGACACTGAACTCTAACCCGGCCACATTGATATAGGCTTGGGGAGGGATCAGCGCATCCCCTAAATCCATATCATCGCCCAGAATGACATTGCGCAAGTTAACCGGTTCGCCAAACCGAGCTTGGCGGAGAATCAGCGGCGCATCAAACCGGGATTCGGTAAAAAATACGGCCTTAGCGAAGTAATTGCGTAGAAAAAAGGCGGTGTTATGCCAGTCAGTCCGGGCAAAATCAGCAGTGCCTTGCCACTGAATCCGACTGAGGTTAAGGCTACCTGTGAACTGGCTCCGACTAAAGTTAGCATCGGCCTTAAACTCGGCCCCTTGAAAGTTCAGTCCCTTACGAAACTGGCTCTGGTCAAATCGAGTTGGCTGGAAGAAAATCGCGTTTTTGGCCTGAACGGTCTGATGAAAGTCTGCCCCGGACACGGTCACTGGCTGGCTAAAGCGCGCCCCGGACACATAGAGCCCCTGGTCAAAGGTCGCTCCCTGGGCCAGAATACGACCTAAAAAGAAGGTGTCGCCCCCCAGCACTTGGCCCTGAAAGCGAGTTTGGAGGGCCACCACCGGTCCCTTAAACAAATAAATCTGCTGGGGGGTATCACCCCCTCGAATCAAAAATGACTGGGATAGCCGACTGAGTTGAGATAAACGCTGGCGATCGCGCTTTAACTGGGCCTTAGCCGCATCGCTCAGCAACGCCGCCAAACTATCCTGCTGAGACTCAGAGGCATCTAAGACCGAGCTGTATAGGGGTTGCCGCTGTCCCAACTGTTGTAGATCCAGATCCCCTTGCACCACCGCATAACTGAGATCCAAGGCCGGCGCTGTAGTCGGTTTTTGCAATCCACTACTCAGCAACCGATAAAACCCCTGACCGAGGTCGCTGTCGGGCCGTAGATCAATGGTAAAGTTACGCAGATCAATGACTGGACGCCCTTCTCGTTGGCTAGGATTACCCAGGCGTTGCCTCAAGACCTCTAGGGTTAAGGGGGGATGAGCATCATCGGCAGAGGCGGCTAAGGCAGGACTCGCCGGTCCTATCACCAACCCCACCCCCAACAGCAGCCCTAGCAGCCAGGTCACCAACCCTAGCGGCCAGCCTGTTGGCCTAGGTACATCGCTTGCAGCACCAGGGCCGGGTCAACCCAATTATCTTGGTATTTCATGCCCCAGTGTAAGTGGGGACCCGTGGTGCGACCAGTCATGCCCACACGGCCAATGCGCGCCCCGGCGGGGACCTGTTGGCCGACCCGCAACTGAACCCCACCATTGCGATCGACCATAACCCGACCACGGGAATCACGAGTCACATGGCCGTGCATATGGCAGTAAATGTGAGTCCAATCCCCAGACTTGATACCCACAGAGGTACCACAGGCCCCCTGGTCTTCCACCCAAATCACTTCCCCGGCCCACCAATTGCGGATATAACTGCCGTTCGGGGCGGCTAAATCAAGCCCATAGTGAAACCGGCGGTTGCCGCTTCGGGGATCACTGCGATAGCCAAATGGGGAGGTATAGGTCTGGAAGTTCTCGACTGGAAAGGATGCTTGGGTCCAGAAGGCTGCTGTGCCAGTATCGGCGACTGCCACTTCCTGGGCTTGGACCAGGTTGGGAGCAGCAAAGACAGTCAGGGCAGCATAGAGGCTGAGCAGCCCCAGCACCATGAGCCCAAAGAGGCGAGAAAGTTTGAAGGTTTGTCGCCAACTCTGTCTCCCCCTAAACACCCCAGCCTGTGAAGCACGCACGGAAAGCATGGAGGGAACGTTACGGAGTCGCCAAGTCATAGCTGGAAGCCCGATTAATGGGCAGCACACATCGTCAATTAGCTTATCCCAGATCTAGAAACTGGAATCACTTTTCCCCAGATTTTCTTTAAAGGCCGTACAGAGGGTGATTCATGCCTGAGGCCATATCAAGCTAGGCGTGACACCCTAACTAAGGGTGTCAGGTATCAGGGATGGTTGGCTGACTTATGCTGCAGAGGACTAGAGAGATAGCTGGGAGGCGCGAAATCCCCCCACACCTCCACGCTCCCGGAGCGTCGCCCCCCTGATTCGCGTAGCACTGGCTGTCCTACACCTCGCGAAAAGGGGGCGGTCATCCCGCTGTCGCGCTTCATACGGCCTGGCCAGGGGGAATAGTCTGTCGGGCATAAGCCTCTCAAGCTATTACTAATACCCGTATAACCTGCAATTTTGGAGTTGCAGAGAAGACTTTGTCAGAGGTGGTCAAGTTTGGTAAAGACTCATGAACAATATACATTTGCTTACTTTCCAAGACGCATCCAGCAGGTCAAGTAAGATAATATATAAAATGAGGGACATAAATCATTTTGCGAGAGAGAAATGATGTCCTAAAGGTTTTGATTTTGTTGATTTTTCAGAATTAATTAAATCTCTAAACCCAAGGGAGGTATTTAAAGGATAAAAAGATAGCCCTGTTAAGACTAATATCTGTCATTTTCGCAGGCGTTGATGAGTTTGATTTATCTGTTTATACCAAGTCCAGTTCGGACTCTGGAGTTTTCCCACAGGCAAAACCCTAGATTTGGATTTGGTTTACCTCTAAAGTGAGGGTACGACATCCTTACGATAGGAAGTTAGAAGTATGAAAAAAATTCCTTGTCACACGTGGGCTTCTACCCTACCAAATAGATAAGTAATTTCTGTCGTCGAGTACTAGGTTATTCTGCTACTGGAATAGGAGAAAAATCATGTCTTCATTGTCAAAAACCCGTCAAATAAGTTCTAATACTGGCTTTGAAAAGAAAGAGCTAATAAGTCAGGTTTTACTTAGTCAAAATATTCAAGTACTTACGGAGAGAGACGCCTTAAGTGGAGCAAATCCCTGGGATATCATTTGCAAAGATGGTCAGCGCAAGAACGTAATTACCCAGTTCAAGAAATTCAAAACCTTAGGACTCGGCAATACCTATATACAGGGGTTGTGGCGCTGTGAACGGATCGATCTTTTGTTTGAGCGCTTATTTGCTCTTAACCTGGAAACAAAAACAAATTCTATTATCTTTGAGCTGCCTAATTCACCCTACTTACTTTTAGAGCAGCTTCTTTACAAAGCCTTTAATATGTCACTAATTCGGCAAATGGATGTCGCCAAGACCCACTATGACCTGCCTACTGAATTGTATGAAGGCTTTCTTGGGGAGTCTATGAAATATACAACGGGCGATTGGACGGGGCTGGATCAGATCCCAGAAAATCTTACCGCTGCGCAGCATCAGAATTTAGATTATTGGTTTAAAGAATTAAACATTCAGGATGGAGATGTAATTCTAGACTGTGGCTGCGGATGGGGTACGCTACCAGACTACTTAAGACATCGGGTAAATATAACCTATATCGGAATTACAATCTCAGAGATGCAGGTTGACTATTGTCACTCCAAGTTTCAGGGCGTAGAAGGTTACCACTTCTTTAACCACAGCTATCACGACCGGTATCAAGGTATCCTGGCTCAAGTGGGGGTTGATCAAATCACGAAGTGCATTTTTCTGGAAACCATTGAGCACGGCGGCACCCGAAACTGGCCCAATATCCTGGGAAATGTGCGCGAGGTGATTAGTCCCACTGGTCTGCTGGGCATTCAAACCATTGGAGCTGATCATCCTACTTTAATCCCTGATCCTTATATCAATCGATATATATTCCAACATGGCTCGCTGGGCTCCCCATCGCAACTCGGCAAGGCAATTGAAAGCAATCGTCAATTCATAAAAATCAAGGAATACAATATTGCCGAAAACTATCCGGCAACATTACGCTCCTGGAATCACTACTTTCAACAAAATTGGGAGAATATTAAGCCCCATATTCAACGTATTCTTGATTCTACCCCCTTCCAAACCGTTGATGAGTGGAAGCGTCACTGGGAGTTTTACCTCTTAATGTGCGTAGGAGTTTTTTTGGCAGGAACTTATCCTCAAGTTTATCAACTCACGGCAAAACCTAATTTCTTTGTCAGGTCATAATGAAATGATAAATAGAGATTGGTCAGCCAACCAATTTTTAGTGTCGAGTGCATCCCAGTACCACTCGTTACGTCCTTGATTAAGGGGGGTAGATGAGAGCTTTGTTGTGATTTACTCTACCCGAGTAAAATCCGCTATAAATCAAGTCTTAGCTATGTAGCTTGATCTAGCTTTCTTCTGGGGCTGGCAACCTGGAACTCAATGCCTGAAGGTTTGGAGTCTTGGCACATGCTAGCAGATCGGCTTCAGTAGGGACTCGAAGCTTTGAAGCTAACCCCAAAGACTCAAGCACTTTTAGAAAACTAAATGTAGGGTCTGGCAAATAGACAACCTTGCTATTCCGAATGGTAATACCATGACGACTAGAGGACTGAAAGGCATGGTGAAGATTATGCCAGCCTTCACCTACCGTTAGAAATGCCACGAGACTATTGTTTCGACTTTGGTCTTCGGTAGCAAAGGGTTGATCACCAAAAAGATGCGCTAGGGAATTGACGGTTTGAGTGCTGTGAAATAGAAGGGTTGTGCTGAGAAAAAAAGCACCGAGATATTCAAGTCCACCAAGCAGATATGAGGCTGCGCCAAGGATTATGAAAGGGAGGAAATGCAATCGATCGATAGTCTTTAAAACTCTATCATTTTCAACATCACTTGGCAGTTTAGTTGGGAACCACTGACTAGACATCAACCACCCCACATGAGACCAAAGAAATCCTCTGATTCCCTGGAAAGGGGTATGAGGAGAGTGGGGATCTAGCTCTCTATCAGTATATTGATGATGGTTTAAGTGGTGTGCTTTCCACCAACTTGGTCCCATTTGTCCTGCTGACGCTACCACAACACTACCTATCCACTTAACTAAATCAGATGCCTGATAAGATTTATGCGTAATTAACCGGTGATAAATGCTTGTTATAGCTATTGCTCGGATAAAGTATAGTAGAAAAACAAAGAGAATAGAACCCAATGACAACCCAGTTGTGAACACTAGCAATGAGCCAACGTGATAAACAACAGGTGGTACCAGACCCAACAAATAAGAAGCAGATGTAAGAGGGGAATACGATTTCATTTTTTCTTAGTGAGTTTGCGTGGTTGAACTAAGATTAGATTAAGAATCGTGATCCTGAAGATTTCTTCTAGAGAAACCTTTAATCTGATTTCTTCTGTGGCATAGTTCAAATAATAGAGTCAGCCACATTCTAATCGCTTAGCAATAGTCTAACGTATCAAAGCTTTTTTTAAGCTGGAGCATTCCACAAATCGGGATGTCAATCGATTGGTTGTCGTGTATTAATAGATACCTACCAAAAAGCTCTACGGAAACGTCCAGAGCTCTGTATCGTATCCTTGCAAACTCAAGTCAGGCAATGATGAGTTCAACTTATGCAAACGTGGAATAAACGTATTCTAGTTCGTTCAAAAGACCTAAGCTCAAGGAGACGGGGCGATCGCCTCCTCGGCAACCGAGATGCCAAAAAACACTGCCTATCGCCATCAGCAAAAGGTTAGCTGGACGGCTACTTTTCCACCAGTTCGCGGAACCAGTTGTCGCTCCACAGTTCGTCAAAGGCGGGTTCGGTGCGGGCTTCTTCCTTGTAGTCAGGGTCTAGTCGCACCGCCTGTTGCAGGGCTTCCATGGCGGGGTCAAACTGGCGTTGCAGGGCATAGCAGAGGGCCTTGTGGTAATGGGCTTTGGGATAGTCGGGGTCAAGGCTAATGGCGGTGTCAAAACTTTTGATGGCCGCATCATCACGGCCTAGCTTAACCAGGGCTAACCCGCGATTATCCCAGGCTTTAGGTGAGTCAGGGTTGAAGCGGGTGGCTTTGTCGAAGCTGGCCAGGGCCTCATCGTATTGCTCTAGCTCAATCAGGGAAAGGCCGCGATTCAGCCAGGCGATCGCGTCATTGGCCTGATACTCCACCGCCTTATCAAAGGACTTAAAGGCTTCTTCATGCTGCTGCAAGATACCGTAGGAGACCCCCCGGTTCACCCAGGCTTCGTGATATTCAGGGTTGAGCTCGAGGGCTTTGTCAAAGGCTTCGATCGCTTCTTCTCGACGCTTCAGACGGCTGAGCACCATGCCCCGATTCAGCCAGGCTTTTGGATCGTCGGCTGCCAACTCTGTTAACCGCTCAAACACGGTCAGCGCTTCTTCGTGACGACGTAGCTCTCGCAGCAGCATCCCCTTTTGGCTGAGGGCGATGGTGTGCTTGGGGGCTAGGTCGAGCAGCCGATTGAGGGAGTCAATCGCGGCTTCTAGCTGCTCCAGTTCTTGCTGCGCCTTAGCCCGGTTCAACCACACCTGGGTATTGATCGGCTGGATCTCCAGGGCTTTGTCGTATTCGCTGATGGCCAGTTGGTAGTCGGCGTCAGCCAGGTAGCGATCGCCCCGCTCGATATACTCGTCGGCGGTGAGGAACAGTTGGGGGCGGTTGGTCTCCAGGCGGCTAAGCTTATCGTCGATGGTGGCAAACTGCTGGCGAGCCTCGCTCATGAACGAATCGGCTAGGTATTGGGGGGTGACTTCTCCGAGCCGCTGCATGATTTCTGCCTTTTGGTGCTGGGCCTCGGCCTGAATGGCGTCCAGGCGGACTTGATAACTTTGTTTTAGGTCGTTGAGATTCCCTAGGGTGACCTCCCGCCCGGCTTCAATGTCGGCTTGCAGTTGGCCAAACCGCTCGGTCATTTCAGTCATTAACCCATCCAAGCGAGCTTTCACCTGGGTTTCTCGTTCGGCAGCGGTGGCCTCTAGGTTGGTTAGATCATCACTTAGACGACGGTCAAAGCTATCAATTTTGTCGAGCACGCGATCGCGCTTAGCAAACACCATCTGCCGCACCTGACCCAGTTGTTCGGTAAAGGCAGCTTCCATGGCTCGCAGCCCGTCTAATACCTGAATTTGCTGCTCTCCGGCGGTATCTTGTAGCGATCGCACCTGTTGACCAAAGGCATTGGCCGATTCCTGTAGGTCGCTCAGCAAGGTTGACTTTTGACTATCCGCCTCCAGGGCCAGCTGGGTCAACTGAGTTTGCAGCTCTTGGGCCATCTGCTGAAACTCATCCAGGGTACTGCGCTGGCGGCCATCTACTTCGGTGCGCACCGTGGCAAAGCGATTCAAGGCATCGTCAGCAGCCCGACGCAGATCGGCGAGCAGGGTCTCTTGTCGTTGTTCGATATCCCCTCGCAACCCCGTAAACTGGGCCAAGAACTCATCCGCCTGGCGGCGCAGGTCTTGCAAAATCCGGTTGCGTTGAGATTCAACCTCACTGCGCAGATTGGCAAATCGCTGGGTAAACTCATCGATCGATCGCTCAATGTTTTGAATGGCCAAGTCCTTTTGCCCCAGGGCCGCCACCTGTAGTTCTTCTAGTTGGCGGCTCATCGCTTGCTCTTGAGCCCGCACCTGGTCCAGACTGGCTTGCTCTTGGGCCTCTAAAGCAGCAGCAATGGCGGTAGCCTGGCGTTCCACCTGGTCACTGGCCTGGGTGGTCAGTTGTTGGCGCAGGTCAACTAGGGAGGCCATGACGCGATCGCGCTCATCCTGCACACTTTGGGTTAACGTACCCACCTGGTCGATGAAGGCTGTCTCAGTATTAGTTAGCTTTTGCAGCACGGCATCTTGCTGCACCTCCACATCACTGCGCAGCCGATTCACGTCTCGCAAAAAACTACTCTGGTTGTCCTCTAGGGTGCGAAACACCACATCCCGCTGCATTTGGGTTTCTTTGCGCAGGGTGGTGACCTGGTCATCTGCAGTTTGTCGTAGCCCTGAGAGATGGCCGACAAAGTTGGCCTCTGTGGACTCTAGCTTTACCTGCAAATCAGCTAAAGTAGACTGCCAGTCGTTAATGGTGCGAGCCTTAAACTCCGCTAGATCATCCACCAGTCGGTTGAGCACCTGCTTCTTGGTCACCGCGTCTTCTTGGAAGCGATTAGTGCGGCTTTCAATGGCAGTAGCCCGTTCCTGGGCCTGGCCTAGGATGTGGTCGAGGTCACGGGTAGCCGACTGAATCTTGGTTTCTAAGTCGGTGATGGCATTGATTTGTTGACGCACCACCTCCGACACTTCCTGAATCACCGATCGCCGCATCAGCCACAACATGGCTACCCCTACCCCTAACAGCACCAGTAGGGTGCCTAGCAGCACAAAAAACAGGGTGGTTGCCCGGCTAAACGCCAAATCCGCTTCCCGCTGCAACCGCTCTAGATCGGCGGTGGTTGCCCCTTGAGCCATCAGCACCGGCTGATCAGCTCCCCCCTGCCCCGCCTGATTGGCCTGCCCTGGATTAGCCATCAAGGGCCCACCCCTACTTAGCCCGATCAGGACCAGCAGCAAAATGGGGCGGGGAACAGTGGCCAGGGAACGGATAGGTTGCCTCATCAGGACGATCCTAGAAGGAATTTCAAAGACAATACTCCTGCCGACAAGAGTAATTTCAGCCCTACGAGATCATGACTCTAGCGGACAACATGATCACAAGGACAAGCGGAATATGCCTAGGATACCTGATACTTCATAGGGATTGGGCCGGGTTGGGAACTTTCCTCTGTGTTATCTCACGAGCGTTATCTCATCAAGCGTCACCTCACAGGTGATCTATGGAACTCTTGACAGTCCGTTAGAATAACTAAATAACCGTTGGAGTTGTGCTCTGGGTCCCATAGCAATTTTGCGTGAATCGTGAACACCTCTAGGACAGGCGTTTCGCCTCCACGGCAAGATGCCGTTCTACCTACATGAATCAATCCGAATTGCCGCAGGCCCTTAGCAGGCCCTTAGAGTTACTGAAGATAGCTGATGGTAACCGTTAAACTGCAATCCCCAGATAGGGTACTGCCCTCGTCTCAAGCCAGATGTAGCATTTTTCCAGTGGAGGCTGTTGAACCTGAAGCTAGACGTGGTGCAAGTGCCTGGATATGTATTAGAGTAAAGCGGTCTGTCATGCACTGGTTCTAGCCATTTGCGGCTAAGCGCAGAGTCGCCATCCTAACGAGGAATCCACTGTGAATTTTACCCCCGTCCCCTTACTGCTTGGTATTGCCACAATCCTCGGTGCCGTTACCTTGTTTTTTTTGGATCGGCTCAAGCCTGGATATGGTCGCGATTCTGACAAGATCTATTCAGTTTTACTGCTCGTTTCTGGGGTGATTCTGCTGTCTGAATGGACCATGCCGCTGTTGTCCTCCCTGCAACAGTCGATCATGGTAGGTGTGCTCACCTCACTAATCATTCAGAACATCAATTCTCGCACCCCAACCCAGAATCGCCCCTCTCCCCAGGCAGAGGGCTGGGATGGTTATGGGGGCGGAGGTGGGGGTGGATATCGTCCCAGTCGTCCAGTCTACGGTCCTGACAGTCGTACAAACTTGCGGGCCGAATTGGACATGCGGGACATGGGACCCAGTGACCCCTATGCTCGCCCTCGGCCTATGCTGGGGGGACGGGATGAACCAGTTCCGCCTCGGCCTCCCTACCCTAGAGATACCTACGACGATCGCTACCGTAGTGATCCCCCTCCTCCTGATAGCCGGGGCGGACGCCCTGACGAGCCTCCCTACTACGGTCCTCCCCCCCGCCCTGACGAGCGCGTGCGGCGGCGACGTCCTCCGAGGAGCCGCAGTGAGTATAACGATCGCTACCGCCTTGATCCCGGTCCTCCCCCCTCGCCCCCTCGTCCTGACTATCGGCCTGAGCGAGATTAGGAGTGGTCGCGCCGGTTGCTGAGCGTTCTTTCCTATCCCTACTGGCATGTTAATTGCGTTCTTGTCTTTCCCTATTACTATCGATACTGCTGTGATCGCCGGTACGGCACTGTGGGCCTTAGCCCTGTACCTGGGTTTTTCTCCCCTGGCCCAGTGGACCATTGATCAAGTTAATCGTTGGCTAAATTGGGCCGAACGCTCTTTATACCTGTCAGAGGCAGAATTTGAGCGCACCCGAAAAGGCCGGGAAGCCCAAAACGCTTTTTTAGCCTCCCTTGTGAGCGTTGCCCCCTTTTTATTGGTGGGCGGTTTAGTTCATTATGGGCTGGCTATCAGTATGGGGACCAGTTGGGCGGTGAGCCTGGGACTCATCAGCTGTGTGGGTTGCGGTGTCTATGAATTAGGTCGACAGGCTGGTCAAGCCTCTGATTAGTACCTTAGGGATTCAAGCGCTGATCTGCCCCTTCATTTAGCTCCCTGTGACGGAAGCAGTCCAGGGTGTGCTTATTTACTAGCCCTGCGGCTTACATGTAGGCGTAACAGATTCCACTGGGTCGTCATGGACACCAGCCACAACCTGTTAGGGCAGGTTGAAAATGCGTCCAGGGATGACTCCAGGGTGGCTAGACGATGGACCTAGAAAAATAGTACTGGCGAATTACATGATAAAAAGTGTTAATTTAAGTAAAGTTCTACTTGAGAGTTCGCCGTGAGTTCTGTGCTGGCTGCCCCCACAACAAAAACCTGGGCCTGGAAGGGTTTCTCCATTCGCTATCAGCAAATTGGCGATGCGGGGCCGCCGATCCTCTGCATTCATGGGTTTGGGGCCTCTAGTGATCACTGGCGCAAAAACCTGCCGGTCTACGGGCAGCAGCATCGGGCCTATGCTATTGATTTGCTTGGCTTTGGCGGTTCTGACAAGCCTGCTCCACATCAGCCCTTGGCCTATACCTTTGAAACCTGGAGTCAGCAGATTGTTGACTTCTGCCAACAGGTGATTGGCGAGCCGGTCTATGTGGTGGCCAATTCCATTGGTTGTGTGGTGGCTCTGCAGGCCGCTGTTGATCAGCCTGCTTGGGTGCGGGGGGTGATCATGCTCAACTGTTCGCTGCGCTTGCTGCATGAGCGACGGCGGGCGGATATCCCCTGGCATCAGCGGTTGAGTACACCCGTGGTGCAAAACCTCTTAGGCTATCCGCCGGTAGGGCGATTTTTCTTTTCTCGTATTGCCCGCCCCCAGGTGATTCGTACCCTGCTAAGACAAGCCTATCATCGCCCCGAGGCGATTACTGATGAGTTGGTGGAGGCAATCTTGACCCCAGCCCAAGCTCCTGGGGCCGCCGATGTTTTTTTAGCCTTTGTGCGCTATTCCCAAGGTCCACTGCCCGATGATCTGCTGCCCCAGGTGCAATGTCCGGTTTGGATTATCTGGGGGCAGGCTGATCCCTGGGAACCGGTAGCCTTGGGACGGGCTTTAGGGCACCATCCGACAGTGCAGCAGTGGGTAGAACTGGAGGGGGTTGGTCACTGCCCCCAGGATGAGGCCCCAGACCTGGTAAATCCCCTAGTGCTCGAGTGGTTGGCTGAAGTATAACAACCTTTGGCTGGGGGGTAGGTGTCGGGTGTCGGGTGTTAGGGGAGGGGTTTACGGTGCAAGGGTGTCGGGACTGGGGGGCGACTGGTGCCACAGAGCCCTAGAGGGGCGACCCCCCCCGCTGGGTAGTTGGAGTTCCTTGGTTTTCTCGGTAGTATGAGCGTAGTCTGGCTGCCAGAGGCTCTACTCTTCTTTCTGCTGATTTCCATACTTATGCCCTCCGATACTTTAAGCGATCGCTTTCCATTATTCAGCGCTGCCAGCCCAGAAACGGTGGAATGGCTGCTCTCGGTGGCAACCCATCACGACTATCCTGCCAATCGGGCGATCGTCATGGAGGATGCGTGGGGTAATGCGGTTTATTTCATTGAGTCGGGCTGGGTTAAGGTCCGTCGTCATGCTGATGAACGCCTAGTTACCCTGGCGATTCTAGGGCGAGGGGATTTTTTTGGGGAAATGGCGATTTTAGATGAATCTCCCCGGTCCACTGACGTGGTGGCGATGACCGCTGTGAAGTTAATGAGCATCTCCGCTCAGCGTTTTATTCAAACCCTATTCAAGGACTCCCAGTTACATCATCGCCTTTTGCAGTTGATGGTGCAGCGGTTGCGCCAGACCAACTTACGGCTACAGTTGCGACAGCAGCCACCGGCGGCAAAGCTAGCGAACATTCTCACCATCCTGCAAGAGGCCTACGGTGCATCCGTTGAAGACGGAGTCGAAATTCTAGATATTGCCCCCAAAGACTTGGCAGACCTGGCGGATATTACCCCTGAGGAGGCCAGCAAGATTCTGGCGAAACTCATGGAAAAGGGCTGGGTAGTACGGTCCAGCGATCGCCCCGTTATGCGCCTCAAAAACACCAAGCAGTTGGCCCATTTGGCCGGACGATTTTAGCCCTTCTGGGGCCGATACCGTGCAGAATTTGTAGATTTGTAGAGATTACTAACATTGCTTTGGGGGCTGAAATCTCCGTGGTAGGTTGTCAACAGACTCTGTGGATGCTGCCACCAGTGAGGCAGTGTGCCTCAGGTTGATTGCGGCCAGTTGAAGGAGACAGCTAAGGAGACAGTTATGGCTATCCATCCCCCCCCGCCCCCGTCTATTAGCCCCAGTCAAATGACCCTGCTCAGGATTGTTTCAACCATGGCCTGGAGTGATGGTCATCTGGCTGACGAAGAAGTGGAGGTGATGCTGGACCAGTTTAGTGGCCTGTTTGCCACCAACCCTGCGCACCAAGCCACCCTGCGTACTGAGCTGCGCGACTACATGATGCAAAATATTCCCCTAGAGGAGCTGACTCCGAAGCTAACCAGTGTTGCTGAGCGAGAACTGGTACTGAAGCTAGGCTATCAGGTGATTAGCGCTAGCTCCCGCACCCCCGATGAAGATTTGATTAACCAGCAAGAGGCCGATGCCTACCAAAAACTAGTTACCTTGCTTGATCTGCCGGAGGATATGGTCACCCAGATAGAGCAAAGCGCGGCTATTCCAGCGGCTGGGTTGGTGGATCACATGACCGCTGAGTTACGTCACTTTATTCAGGGGGAGTGAGGCAGGGGTATTAGCTTCAGGCGGACGACCACCTTTACTGAGGGGGTCAGGTACTAGGGGTTAGGTGACAGGTGTTAGAGATCAGGCATGGTTGGCTGCCTTAGACCGCCAGATCCTAGGGGGTCTCCAGCGACTCAAACCGTTGAGTGGTCTCAGTCCAAGCTAAGAGTCTATACCCACCGGCTTGATGTACCAGGAGCCCCAAGGCCTGTCCAGAGCCTGGGGTGGTTAGGGCGACCACCGTTTGGGGGATAAATAAGTTGCTGTAGATTAGCTGCTGATCAGGCCCCGAAATTAGGGTTTTGTGGGCCGTGCGGTCTACGGGTAAGCCCAGGGCATGGAGTTGGTCTAGGGCGGCGGGCATCAGGGTGAGTACCTGCTCCAACTGACCATTGCCCGTCAGATCAAGCCGGTGCTGCCGCACGGTGCCAGGGTCTAGACTCCAAGTGCTAAGACCTTGAGCCGGCAGGAGTCGGGGGGCGATGGCGGCGTCAATCCCCTGCCGTAAGCTCTCGGGGCTGACCGGCTGGCTCTGGCTAACCTCCAGCCAGCCTAAGGAACCCTGGGAAAAGGCTAGGGCCGGCAGGGGCATGGCTGGGACTTTTGGCCCTGTGGCCAGTAGGGTGATGGTCCCATCGGCTACCTGCACTCCGCGCACCGACAGGTCAACGGCTCGACCTGCGGTGGTGCTGGTCCAGTGGAGAAGTTGCAAAGGGATTGCTCCGGAGCTGATCAGGGCTGGCCATACCGCTGCTGGGTCGGCTGATTTAGCAGTCGTTAGCCAGGTGGTTTGCCACTGCGACTGTCGTACCCCCTGCAGTTCGATGGCATACCAGGCCCCCAAACTACTACCCACCCCCTGCCCCGGTGGCCGGTGCCAGCGGTCTGGGGTCACCTCATCTAGGGGACGGGCCACCCCCACCATGCCCTGCACCCCAGGCAGAGGGATCTGGGTCGTGGCGGGGGCGATCGCCGGGTCAGAGGGCTGCTGGTCCGCTGCCAGAGCTACTGGCGGGGTGTTCAGGGTTTTGATCAGGGCCGCCCACCGCTGTTTGGTTGCCCCCGAAACCGCATAACGGTTAAACCAGTCCTGGGCAGCGGCCTGGTTTTGCTGTGCCTTGAGCGCGATTCCCCCCCAGACATAGAGGGCATGTTCGACCTCAGGTAGGGCAGCGGCGGCACTGACCCGGCTCCAAAACTGCCCCTGATCACTCTCTAAACGGCGCATCAGAGCTGGTAACAAAGCCGGGTCTGCTTCCAGTTGGGTGAGGGCGGCGTCCCATCGACTATCCACCAACAAGGCCAAAATCTGTTGGGTGGGTAGAGACCAGCTTTGATCCGCCTGCTGACGAGTTAGCACAGCATGGCGGTTGATTAAATCCAGTTGGGCGGTGGCGGCAGCATTCCAGTGGGCTGCCAGGGACGGTTTAAGGGCCGTTAACTTGGCGGCGGCGGCAGCCCACAGCCCACTGCGGGCTAGGCGCAGTGCTTGGTGATAAGTCATCGCCTGGGCCCCAGCATCCAGGGGAACCCGAAACCAAGAGATGGGCTGTAACTGTCCGGCTGCCAGGTGCCACCCCTTCAGGCTGGGCTCTAGGCCTAGAGTTTCGTCCACTAAGAGTCCAGGGATGTTCTGGCCATCTAGATCCACCCAGTAGGGTAAACGATTGGCCGGACTGCTCCACAAGTCCAGCAGGTCTAGGGTCTGCCGCTGCAGGTCAACCACGACTAATTGCCCATAGCGCAGGATGGTGCCCTGGTAAGGGGTGCGGCCTTCTAGGGTGAACCAGAGGCGATCGCGACTGTCCTGGGACCCCCGTAAGCTGGCTGGTAAGGGTAGTGGGGTCAACTGGGTGGGTAAGAACACCCCCGTTACCACCGCCTCAGCTTGGCTACGGCTCCATAGAGGGGTCAAAACCTCAGCGGGGGTAAAGGCGGGAACGGGTATCGAGGCTAGAACGGTAAAGGTATCCTGGCCACCCGCCTGGCTTTCGCGGTTCAGCAGATGCAGGGTGGCGATCGCCCCAGAGGCCACCTCAATTTCTGGCCAGACCCAAATCGTCTCGCGATCGCCCTCAGGGCTAAGGTTTACCGGCTCCCCCAGGGTGTGGTTCGGTGCCGCTAGCGACTGTTCGATCTCCGCTAAGCTACGGCCTGAGGGTAATGCCTCTTGATGCCAGCGGCCCCACAGGGTCTGAATTTGGGGCGTCGCCTCAGGGTCTAGCATCAATTGCAAACCCCAGCGAAAGCTAACCACCAATAGTAGTAGCCCCCCCCCTAGCCCCAAAGCCAATGCAATCAAACTGAGCCACCACAGCCACGGATTATGGCGGCGCCCCCCTACCCAAACCTTTACAGTCCCAGGGGCCAGGGAAACAGACGATCGATCAGTAGAGCGCTGAGAAGCCATGGAAACAGCTGCCATTTGGGCTAGCACACCTGCAACTTTACCTCAAGATGTTGGTTCTAACCCTAGCGACCCCTGTGAAGTTTTGAGCCAGGGGGCGATGGAATGCCCCGGCTAAGGGGGCGATCGCCTATGCTAGAAGCCGAATCATCCACAATCCAGGGCTATGATCTCAAGATCCCTGCGGTCTGGGCGTTGAGCTCAGCCGCAGTGGTGGGTCTAGCCACCGTCTAGATCTAGATCAGGTGTGAGCGGTTCCGCCAACTGGATTGATCTGTCGTTCCTTGTATCGTTGGCTATGGCTTCAATCCCTCTGTTTATTTCAACTGCCGCCAGTACTCTTTTAGTGAGCACCCTCGGGCTGTCAGCCCAGGCCCAGGAACCGATTCCAGCCCCCGAGGTAGGCGAGGTGATGGGCCAGTATTTTTGTTTAGAAATGACCGGCCAGATTTCCCAGGCAGAATCTAATCTGTTGCTCGAGCAGGAGTTGCTCGAGCTCTATGGGGAAACACCCACCCTAGTTTCCATGGAACGTCTAGCTATTTTAGATGACGACATGGCCGCCGCCTTAGAGGATCCTTATACCTTTGATGTCCTGCGCACCATGATGGCCGTCGCCATTGCTGACGATGACTGCTTCAAAGCAGTTTTCTTTAACCAGTAAGGGGCAAGGCGGTCGCGAAACCTATCCCGGAATCCCTAAATTGAGGGTTCTAGAGCTAAGGGGTATCCACCTCTGTCGGGACAGGGCATAGATAATTCAAGCACCAGAAATCGGCATGGTGAAGCCTTCGGTATATGCCGCTCAGCTGATACCTGCCTTAACTGTTGTTTTGGGGTAGGATGCTCCTGAGAGTTTTCAAACAGTTTTCAACTACCCCCCATGCCCCAATCCCCTGATGCTGCTTCCCCCGACCCCGCTGCTACCGAAACCCCAACCCCGGTGACGACAGAAGCTGCTGCCCCAGAAACCGCGACTGCCTCCCCAGATGCGACCACGGATCGGATGTCCCCTGGCTTTGGCTGGGTCCCCTACGCCGAGCGCATCAATGGCCGGTTTGCCATGGTGGGGTTTGTGGCCCTGCTGTTACTTGAGTTAATTACCAGGCAAGACTTCTTCACTTGGCTAGGGTTGCGGTGATTTTATAAATGGTAGGCTTAGGGGTGATTTAATTTTGACTCCACCGCCGTGGTTAACCCCAACGCAGAAATTAGTCGACTGCGGGAACTGATGCCTGCATCGGCTCGAATGAAAACTAAACTGATGCTGAGCGATCGCCAACTGGATGTGATCAAGGCCGAGTTTCCCCGGCCCTGGCAACAGACTCACACCGTCAGCATCAATCTTGATTTGTGGCAACGGTTGGCTCCAGCCCAGCGAGACCTGCTATTTTTGCGTACTGTCAGCTGGCTGTCTCTGGCCAATGTACTTAAGCCTAATCCCTACCAGGCTCTAGCTGGGGCTGGGCTAGCCGGTGGCTTTGTGGAGTCAGTGCAGGGGGATGCTGTGGGGGTCCTCACCGGGTTAGCAGTTACAGCCCTGGCCGGTTGGCAGATTTGGCGAGGGGTAAAGGGCCCCCAAATTGAAGTGGCGGCCGACGATAAGGCCATTCAAGTGGCCCTGCGGCGTGGTTACGATCAACCGTCTGCGGCGACGGCCCTGATGCAGGCGATCGAAGCGGTTCCCTCCCTGGAAGGACGCCAAGTATTGACGGTAAATGAGCTCATTCGCTGTCAGAATCTGCGGGTTCAGGCGGAGCCTTTTGAGCAACCCGTACCTGACAACTATTTGCAGCGGTAACCATGGAACAGCAAAAGCCGTCGTCATCGGACTGGCAGGGCAAAGTAGAGCTGGTCTACGGTCACCGGGAAGGCAAGTGTGTGCCGATCAAAACCTTTACCCAGGCACCCTTTAAGGTACAGCGGCCCCTTTATCCCGAATCTGAGGCCGTTTGCCACACGGTGCTGGTCCACACCGCTGGGGGAATGGTGGGGGGCGATACCCTGGCCATTGAGATTACCTTGCAGCCCCAGTGCCGAGCGGTGGTGACCACGGCTGCCGCCAGTAAGGTCTACGGTAGTCCCCACCATCACAGCCATCAGACGATTCAGCTGTGCCTTAGCCAAGACAGTTGTCTGGAGTGGTTTCCCCAGGACACTATTTTGTTTGACCAGGCGAATTATCGTCAGACCCTCCAGGTTGATCTAGCCCCAGGGGCCCTGTGGTGTGGCTGGGATATCACCCGCTTTGGTCGCAGTGCCCGGGGAGAGCAGTTTAATCAAGGCCACTGGCGATCGCAGATTGACGTTTGGCAAGCTGGTCAATTGCTCTGGCGCGATTGTCAGGGGCTGACCGGAGGCTCCCCAGTCCTCCATAGCCCCAGTGGGCTGGGGGGATACCCGGTGGTGGGCAGCTTCGCCCTGGTTGGCCGCTCTCTGGAACCTGATCAACTGCATGTCCTGCGCTCCCTCTGGCCGGGTGATGTCCCTGGCGATCGCGGCATTACCCGACTACAGAACGGCTTGCTCTGTCGCTATCGCGGTCCGTCTAGCCAGAGGGCTCGTCAGTGGTTTGTCATGCTCTGGCAGCACCTGCGGCCTTGGTATCTAGGACAAGTCGCCCAGGTCCCTAGAGTATGGCAGCGCTAGGTCTCTACCAGGGCACCGCCGCAGCTGGACCCACTGCCCGCCGTACAGCCATAACAGTAGGGGCGGGTTTGGATTTGCTCCAGCACGTCTAGACTATTGGCCTGTAACAGGTGGGAGACCGTTACAGCATCCCCGTTGGGTAGTCGCGACGGCACCTGCTCCATTTGATTAAAGTCGCAGTCGTAAATATGGCCCAAATAATCGATGGATAGCTGGTCACGGCACATCACATGGTCGATGGTACCAGGGTTGTGGTGACTCTCTAGAAACTGGACATAGGGCCAATACAACGCTTTCCCTTGCAAGTACTGCTTGACGCGGCCAATGGGCAAGTTGGTAATGGTAAACAGGTGATTAAAGACTATGCCGAACTGGGCTTGTAGATAGGCCTTGTAGTCGGCGGCTAAAGTGGCCTGATTGGGAGTGAGGGAAAACTCAGCGTTGCGAGGCACCGGTGGGTTATAAACCAGGTCGAGCTTCAGGGCTGGATCTTGGCCATACCCTAACTGGTTCAGTTGCTGGAGCACCTGGATGGAACTCGAGTAAACCCCTGATCCCCGTTGTTGGTCTACATTACGCTCCAAGTAGCAGGGCAAGGAGGCCACTACATGGACCTGGTGTCGAGCAAAGTAGTGGGGTAAATCCTCGTAGCCCGGTTCTAGGCAAATGGTCAAATTCGATCGCACCATCACCGCTTTGTCAGCTAATCGCGCCGCCTCTACCAAGGGACGAAACCCATAGTTCATCTCTGGCGCACCGCCGGTTAAATCCACCGTGGTCACCTGAGGGAACCGCTGAATCAGCTCAATCAGTTGGGCACAAACCGCTGGAGATAGTTCTTCGGTGCGGTTCGGACCAGCTTCCACATGGCAGTGGTTACAGGCAAGGTTGCACTTGCGCCCTAGGTTAACTTGTAAGGTGGTAATGGGGAATTTGGTTAACGGGCGATCGAGTTTCTGGTCAAAGGGGGTAACGGTCACGGTCGGCTTCACCTGAGACTGAACCATGGGCAATTCCATCCTGAAAACGGTAGTCTAACGCGCCTGTTGCTCCTCTGCCGAGAAGCAACAGAGGGCATGGCTTTCACTTTTATTAGAGCCTAAAAACCTGAAAATTACCTGAGATCACCATTAGGGGCTAGCCTAAGCGTATCCGAACCCAAAAAACATCCATTTCCAGGACGCCAACTCGCTCAGTTGGGCCGGTCGTGGCAAGGCTCCGGATAAGTATTAAGTGGGAACACCCTAACCTGGTTACGCCCCTGCTGTTTCGCTTGATATAGAGCATCGTCAGCCTGCTTAACCAGCTGTTTTGGGGTGATCTCAGAGGATGGAATGCAACTGGCCACCCCTAGACTCATGGTGACAATCTTATCCACTTGAGAAGCTGTGTGGGGAATACGGCGACTGTGAAGCATCTGGCGTACAGTTTCAGCTACCGTCTCAGCCCCCTGGACATTCGTTCCCGGTAGCAAAATCATAAATTCTTCTCCCCCATAGCGGGCGACCAGGTCCCCTGGGCGTTGAGCGGCCCGGGTCAAGATGCGAGCCACTAACCGCAGGCAGTCATCCCCCGCCTGATGACCATAGTGATCGTTGAACCCTTTAAAGAAGTCAATATCAGCCAAGATTACAGATAAAGGGCTTTGCGATCGCCCCATCCGCCGCCATTCTTTATGCAAGGATTGCTCCAGGCGACGGCGGTTCGCCACCTGGGTCAACCCATCCAGATAAGCTATGCGCTTGAGCTGCTCGTTAGCCCGGGTGATCTGCTGGTGCATATTAGCTTGCTGAATGGCAATTCCCACCTGTATTGCCAAGCTTTGTAGCAGTCGCACATCAGCTGTTTTCCAGGTACGAGGAGTCGCACACTGGTGGGCAATCATCAGCCCCCATAGGGCTTGTTCTTGCAAAATGGGAACCACCACTTGGGCCTTGATCTGAAAATATTCCAGAAACAGCAACTGGCTTTCAGACAATTTTGAGGTATGAATATTCTCTACTGCTAGGCCACGACCAGCTTGGTAGTGGCGCAGAAATTTATCCCCCACTGACCAAGGATCACGCACTTCCCAGCCCATCATGGTCGAAAAGCCAGGTGCACAGGCTTCTTGGATTACATGGCCACTAGTATCCGACGTGCATTGTACGATAATCACCCGATCGGCCTCAATAAAATCTTTGACCGAGACGACTGTCTGCTGCAGAATGCTCTCTAAATCAAGAACGTTACGAATCCGCTGACCGATCTCGACTAAGAGCCGCTCCCGCTGGGTTTGCAGTTTTAGTTCGAGTTCTGCTCGCTTTTGTTCAGAAATGTCGAGGGTAATGCCAGCCAGGCGGTAGGGGCTGCCGTTCTGCTTAAACACTTGCCCTCGGGATGATAACCAGCGGGTCTGGCCGTGATCATGTTGAATGCGAAATTCCACTTGGTAGCGCTGACCGCAACGAATAGACTGTTCTAAGGCCTGCTGTAGTCCAGCCCGGTCATCCTTATAGATATGAGTAAAGAGGGTGTCATAGTTGCCATCAAATTCCCCAGGCTCTAGACCTAAGAGATACTCTAACTGGTCAGAAATCATCATGCTGTTTTGGGTTAAGTCCCAGTCCCACAGCCCCATTTGCGCCCCTTCTAAGGCAAGATTAAGGCGTTCTTGCTGTTGCGCTAACCGTGATGACGTTTGCTGACACCTCACCAGAGATTGATCAGCCTGATCCAGGGAGCAACGGTCTAGGGTTTCCCCTTCCTCCGGCTCGGAACTTACGAGTACCTGGGTCTGATGACCATCAATCCCTCCTGGGGTGACTAACCCAACCCAGTGCCCCCCTCGATCCACCAGAGGCTGATAGGTCTCTTGCGGGCTCTGTTTGGGGACTGGACCCAGCTGGGCGGAAACCTCTTCTGGCCCAGGATAGAGGTCTGCCAAGGGGGTCATCCAGCAGCTTACGGTGGCCTGGGTAAAGTCAGCCCCTTGAGCCATGGCCATGGCCACATGGGTGTAACTGCAGACCCCGACTAATGCTGGCGGATGGCTGCTATACACCAGACCATAGGTTTTACCAGCGGCTGCCATGGCCGACACCACCTGTTCCAGCGTCTGCTCTGAGGAAACGCTAAGGGGAGTGGGATCCACTGTAAGTATTGGGTGATTGGTCTGGGCCGAGGAATGGCTAGTCACGGCACTGAGAAGGAGGCAAACGATGGTGAGCTAGGCGTCAAGGACAATTGTGTAGTTGATGATACTCTTACTCTCCATCATTCCCACTGTTAACGCTTAACCTGTTACATGTATCTTAAG
>SLIY01000368.1 GCA_007135385.1 Leptolyngbyaceae cyanobacterium CSSed165cm_216 | reverse complement strand
TCCCCATCCCCCACCTCTCCTCCCCCTATGTCTTCCACCAAAGCCAAAATGAATGAACTCCTGACCCAGCCGGGTTGCGAGCACAATCACCAAAAAAATGGCAAAGGTCACAACAAGGTGTGCCAGCAGCAGGCCAAGCCCGGGGCGGCCCAGGGTGGGTGTGCCTTTGATGGAGCCAGCATTGCCCTAGTACCAATTACCGATGTGGCCCACCTGGTGCATGGCCCGATCGCCTGTGCGGGCAACTCCTGGGGGGAACGGGGTAGCCTATCCTCGGGCGATACCCTTTACAAAATGGGCTTCACCACCGACCTGAGCGAAAACGACATTATTTTTGGCGGCGAGAAGAAGCTCTACAAAGCGATCCAGGATGTGCAAGAGCGCTACCGTCCGGCCGCTGTGTTTGTCTATTCTACCTGTGTGACAGCCCTGATTGGGGATGACCTGGATGCTGTATGCCGGGCAGCAACCGAGAACTTGAGTCTGCCTGTGGTACCGATTCAGTCCCCCGGCTTTGTGGGCAGTAAGAACCTGGGCAACCGCTTGGCCGGAGAAGCTCTGCTGGAGCATGTGATTGGCACAGCGGAACCTGAGGTCACGACTCCCTATGACATCAACCTGATTGGCGAGTACAACATTGCTGGTGAACTGTGGGGTATTCTGCCCCTATTAGAGAAGGTGGGCATTCGGGTGCTGTCTAAGATCACTGGCGATGCCCGCTACCAGGAGGTGGCCTACGCCCACCGGGCCAAGTTGAATGTGATGATTTGCTCCAAGGCGCTGATCAACCTGGCCCACAAAATGGAGGAGCGCTACGGCATTCCCTACCTCGAAACATCTTTCTATGGGGTGGCGGATATGAACCACGCCCTGCGGGCGATCGCCGCCAAAATTGGGGACGAGGCCATGCAAGCCCGGGTGGAAGCCGTCATCGCGGAAGAAACCGAAAATCTGAACCAGCAGCTTGTGCCCTACCGGCAACGGCTCCAGGGCAAGCGAGTTGTCCTCTATACCGGCGGCGTCAAAAGCTGGTCGATTATCTCTGCCGCCCAGGACCTGGGTATCACCGTGGTGGCCACTAGCAGCAAAAAGAGCACCGAAGAAGACAAAGCCCGGATCAAAGCTTTGCTCGGCCAGGACGGCATCGTGCTGGAAAAAGGCGGGGCCGCCGAACTGCTGCGTGTGATCGAAAAGACCAACGCTGACATGCTGATCGCCGGTGGCCGTAACCAGTACACCGCCCTCAAGGCCCGTATTCCCTTCCTCCACATCAACCAGGAACGCCACAACCCCTACTCTGGCTATGGCGGCTTGCTGGAGATGGCGAAGGAGTTGGATGAGACGTTGCACAGCCCGGTGTGGGCGGAGGTGCGGCGGGAAGCGCCCTGGGAGAAGGCAGAAGGCAGAAGGCAGAAGGCAGAATCTCACCCATCCACCCATCCACCCATCCACCCTCCCACAAAGATCATCGCCCGCCGCAAGGCCGTGGCCGTCAACCCCCTCAAGCAAAGTCAGCCCCTGGGGGCGGCCCTAGCCTTTCTGGGCATTCAGGGGTCGATGCCGCTGTTCCACGGTTCCCAGGGCTGCACCGCCTTTGCCAAGGTGCTGTTGGTGAACCACTTCCAGGAAGCGATTCCCCTGGCCACTACGGCGATGAGTGAGGTAAGCACGGTGCTGGGGGGCGATGACAACGTTCACGGTGGCCTGCTGACAGTGATTGAGAACACCCAGCCAGAACTGGTGGGCCTATTGACTACGGGGCTGACCGAAACCCGGGGTGACGATATGCCTGCCATATTGCGGGACTTCCATACCGCCAATCCCGAGGTCACTGTGCCCATCGTCTTGGCCTCTACCCCGGATTACAAGGGCAGTTTGGAGGATGGCTTTGCTGCCGCTGTGGCCAGCCTGGTACGGACTATCCCCGAAGCTGGGGAGGTCAACCCCCTGCAGGTGACGCTGCTAGCCAGTGCCGCCTTTGGCCCTGGGGATGTGGCGGAGCTGAAGGAGATGGTGGAAGCCTTTGGCCTCACCCCCATTGTCGTGCCTGATATTTCCACCTCTCTAGATGGCCACCTGGAGGATGCCGACTTCGCCACCACCGCAACCGGCGGCACCACCGTTGCCGAACTTAAAGCGGTGGGGCGATCGCGCCTCACCCTGGCCCTGGGCGGCAGCATGGCCAAGGCGGCGACAATTCTCACCGAGCGCTTCGGTACCCCCGCCACCACCTTGACCCAACTCACAGGTCTCGGCGCGGTAGATGACTTCCTGGACATTCTCTCCCAAATCAGCGATCGCCCCGTCCCCGCCAAATACCTACGCCAGCGTCGCCAGGTGCAAGATGCCATGCTGGATACCCACTTCTTCTTTGGCCGCAAAAAGGTAGCGATCGCCCTGGAACCCGACCTGCTGCACAACGTTGCCTGGTGGCTGCAGAGCACCGGAGCCGAACTCCAAGCCGCCGTCACCACCGCCCCCTCCCCCCTGCTGAAGGACTTACCCATCGCCCAAACCTACATCGGCGACTTTGAAGACCTCGAAGATCTCGCGGCCACCGCCGACCTCTGGATCACCAATTCCAAAGCCCGCCCGATCGCCCGCCGCCTCGGCATTCCCCTCTACCTGCACGGCTTTCCCATGCTCGAACACCTGGGCAACGGCCACCGCTGCACCGTCGGCTATCGCGGCACCTTAGACATGCTGTTTGCCATCGGCAACCTGCTGCTGGAAGCGGACGCAGAGAGGACCCATGAGTTGGTCCATCGATGGCGGGCAGGCGGTGATGGGGTGATGGAGTGATGGGGTGTTGGGGGCTTCCACTCCCCCACTTTCCCATTTTCCCACTCCCCCACTCCCCCACTCCCTCACTCCCCCACTCCCCCACTTTCCTCAAAAGGAGATTTCCCATGAAAATAGCCTTCGCCACGAATGACAACGTCCACATCAACGCCCACTTTGGCTCGGCCAGCAAGATGGACGTGTATGAGCTGACCGCCGATGAATATACCTTCTCAGAAACCCTGACCTTTGGCGGCAACCTGACCGAAGACGGCAATGAGAGCAAGGTGGACGCCAAGCTCAAGGCGCTCAAGGGTTGCACCATTGTTTACGTGGCCGACATTGGCGGTAGTGCGGCGGCCCGGTTGATTGGTAAGAAAATTACCCCGATGAAATCCCATTCTGTGGATGAGAAAATTGAGACAATTTTGGGCCAACTGATGCACACGCTGCAAGGTAGCCCACCCCCCTGGCTACGGAAGGCTCTGAGCCAAGACAAAGCCCCTAGTTTTGACGATGCCTATCTTGAAACAGAGGAGGAAGTGACCGTATGACTACCGTTGAAACCCCCACTGTAACCGTAGCTGAATCACCCTTTTTGCAGGCGATCGTGCAGCAAATTCGCGCCAATGATAGCTATGGCACCTACCGTCACTGGGCCGACGAATTGCTGCTCAAACCCTACATTCTCACCAAAGCTGAAAAACGGGAAATTTCCGTAGACGGTGAAGTGAACCTCATCACCCAATCCCGCATCATGGCCTTCTTCCGAGCCGTCGCCTACTGCATCGAGCAAGAAACCGGGATGCTCTCCCAGGTGGTGATCGACCTGAGCCACGAGGGCTTTGGCTGGGTGCTAATCTTCTCTGGTCGGTTGATTCTAGTCAGCAAAACCCTGCGCGATGCCCAGCGCTTTGGCTTTGACTCGCTCGAAAAGCTCAGCGCCGAAGGCGAAAAACTCGTCGCCAAAGGCATCGACCTGGCCCGCCAATACCCCACCATCTGCGACCTATAGCGTCGACCATCCCCTCTGAACACGCTGCACCGTAACCCTTAAACCGTCTTCCCATGCCCCAAACCACCGACCCAATCACCATCGATGCCCTCAAGACCCAAATTAAACGGCTCAACAGTAAAGCTGGCCAGCTCAAGATGGATCTGCATGATATTGCTGAAGGCCTGCCCGCCGACTTAGATCAACTGCTGGATACCGCCGCCCGTACCCATACTATTTACTGCCAACTCAGCGACCTCAGACAACAGCTCAAGATCTTGGAGCAAGCCCAATGAATCCTAAATCCCAAGCCTTCAACCAAATCACCCAGGCCGAAGACTATTTTGCATTTTTTGAACTGTCCTACGATCCCCAGTTCCTGGACGTCAACCGACTGCACATTTTGCAAAAGTTCTCACAGCTAATACGAGAAAAAGGTGTGGAAAATCCCAATATGGATGACGATGCCACCTTTAACCATTACCGAGATCTGTTGCAGACAGCTTACAGCCTGTTTCAGACTTCGTCGCCCCTAGAGCAAAAGCTGTTCAAGGTCTTCAAAGACAAACCTAAGAACGTTGTCATGCTCTCAGACATTGGTGTGGAGTAAAAATTTTGAACTTTGAATTTTAAGTTTTGAATTCAAAATTCAACATTCAAAGTTCAAAATTAACCTCCCCCATCTCCCTATCCCCCATCTCCCATCCCCCCACCCCTCCCATGCTCTCCCCCTCCGAACTAGAACGCTACCGTCGTCAAATGCAACTCCCTGGCTTTGGTCAGGCGGCTCAAGAACGGCTGAAAGCCTCTACGGCCCTGGTCACAGGGGTAGGCGGTCTAGGCGGCAGTGCCGCTCTGTACCTGGCCGTGGCTGGGGTTGGCAAACTGATTCTGGTCCGGGGTGGCAACCTACAGCGAGATGATCTTAACCGTCAGGTGCTGATGACCGACGACTGGGTAGGCCAGCCCCGGGTGTTCAAAGCTCAGGAAACCCTAGCGGCGTTGAATCCCGACATTCAAATTCATGCCCTGTGTGAATACGTCAGTGTCGACAACGTTGACGCCCTTGTCCAGCAGGCGGATATTGCCCTAGATTGCGCCTTTGACTTTAAAGAGCGGGATCTGCTCAATGCCGCCTGTGTGCGCTGGGACAAGCCCATGGTGGAAGCAGCGATGAACGCCATGGAAGCCTACCTAACCACCATCGTGCCAGGGCAGACCCCCTGCCTCACTTGCCTCTTTCCCGAAAAGCCCGAGTGGGACCGCTGGGGCTTTGGGGTACTGGGGGCGGTGTCGGGCACCCTGGCCTGCCTGGCCGCCCTGGAGGCAATCAAGCTGATTACCGGCCTGGGCGAGCCGCTGTTGGGGCAACTGTTGACCATGGACCTAGCCCGGGCAGAGTTTGCCAAGCGACATACCTACCACGACCCCGATTGCCCCGTGTGCGGTAGGTCGAAGGTGGGTCAAGGGGGCGATCGCGCCCTCTCTTTAGCCACCGCCAGGAGATGACCATGCACTACCCTCGCTGTCCTCCCATCCCTTCGGCTCCACTACTCCTCCGGAGCCGCTTCGCGAACAGGGCATGCTCCCCATCCACCCCTACCCATCCATCCCTATGATCACCCTCACCGAAATTGCCGAACTCCGCCTGCGTACCTTCCTGCGCGGTACCCCCGACTACACCCCTAACCGCGGCATTCGCCTAGCCGTTAAGGACGGTGGCTGCAACGGCTACGAGTACGACATCAAAATCGCCAACGCCCCCAAACCCGATGACGAAGTTGTGGAGTCAGGCAGCTTGAAGGTTTTTGTTGACCCCAAAAGTGCCCCTTTACTAGACGGCATTGTGGTGGACTACATCGACAGCCTGCTGGAAAGCGGCTTTAAGTTCACCAATCCCAACGCCACCGACACCTGTAGCTGCGGCAAGTCCTTCCAGGCAGGGGATTGTGGGCCAGCGGCAGTGCCGTGCAGCTAAACGGGTTGAGTGTTTAGTTTCAAATTTAAGCGATCAACTCAACCCTCAAAATCCAACATTCAAAACTTTCCTACAAAGGAGCCCCCATGACCACTTATCAAGTTCGACTCATCAACAAAAAGCGAGATATTGATATTACTATCCCCGTTCCTGATGATGTGTACATTCTTGAAGCGGCGGCAGAAAATGATCTCGATTTACCATCTTCTTGTTGTGCTGGAGCCTGCTCTAGCTGCGTTGGCAAGGTGATGGAAGGAGAGGTTGATCAAGAGGATCAGTCTTTTCTGGATGATGAACAAATAGAAAAAGGGTTTGCCCTTCTCTGTGTTGCTTATCCTAAATCAGACTGCACCATTAAAACCCACATGGAAGCTTATCTGGTTTGAGCGAGTGGCCCGATCTTGTACGGTGCGTCATCGTCTGGCGTGACGTACCAAGGTTGACCTTATCCTTGGAGTTACGTCATGTTTAGCGGTTTTACAGTTTCAGGGGCATCGTTGCAGGTGCTCAATGTGGGCGATCGCGGCACGATTTCCCGGTTCATCCGAGCTGACCCATCGACCCTATCTCATCTGCAATCCCTGGGCTTAGAACGCGGCACAAAAATTGCCGTTACCCAGCGCCACCCCAACTTTATGGTTAGTACCGAAGACGGTCCTCTTACCCTACCCCCATCGCTGATCAGCGCGATCTATGTACGTCTAACAGGTCCAACCTCAGCTGACAAACAGAATCCAGACACCCAGGTAACGTCTGGAAGCTAGCTTTTCTTGATACCCGATACCCGATACCCGATACCTACTTTCTAGGAGCAAACCCATGGCAGACATTGGACTTTTCTACGGCAGCACCTCCGGCGTCACCGAAGAAATTGCTGAAAAAATTCGTGATGCGATCGGTGAGGATAATTGCGACCTCTACAGCATGGAGGAAGATTTTGATGACATGGACGACCTACTCAAGTACGACTACCTGATTTTGGGCTGCTCCACCTGGGGCGCGGGCGAGTTACAAAACGATTGGCGCGAACCCATGTTTGACATGGAGATGGACAAGCCCGACTTTTCTGGCAAAACCATTGCCCTGTTTGGCCCTGGCGACTGCGAAGGCCACTGTAAACATTTCGTCGGTGCCCTGGGCCTGATGTACGACCAGTTCAAAGCGCTGGGGGCCACCATCGTGGGGGCCGTTGCTGCAGAGGACTATTCCTTTGAAAAATCCACCGCCATTCGCGATGGCAAATTTGTTGGACTGCCCCTCGATGAGGTGAATGAAAGCGAGAAAACCGATCAGCGAATTGCCAACTGGCTGGAGAGTCTAAAGGCCGATTTTCCGGCGATGAACCCCTGATTTGAGTTTGGATTGACAATTCTGGAAACCCCTATGCTGGGCACTGTCCACCTGACCAAACTCTTCACCTTTTCCTTTACCCCTCCACCTATTCCCCCAGGAGGTGATGCCCTTGAACTAGCTACCATTGCCCCAAAGACCATTAGGAGGGTCTGACCTATTCATATTTAGATCGCTTCAAGGAGACTCAGATTATGGCTACCGCTAAAGACATCATGACCGATGAGGTTGCCACCATTAAAGGCTCAGCTACCGTGGCTGAAGCTGTTCAACTCATGAAATTCAAAAAGCTCCATTCTTTGATTGTGGAGCGCCGTGGCCCAGAAGATGCCTACGGCATTGTCACTGATACTGACATTGTCAATAAGGTGGTGGCCTACGGTAGCGATCCCAAAACCATCAAGGTCTATGAAATTATGAATAAACCTTGTTTGGTAATTAACCCCGATTTAGGGGTTGAGTATGTGGCCCGGTTGTTTGCCCAATTTGGAATTGACCGAGCTCCGGTTATCCAAAATGGCTTAGTCGGCATTATTTCTAACACCGACATTCTGCAAAAGAGTGACTTTGTAGAAAACCCTAGAGTGCCCCTACTTAAAAAAGCCCTCCAGGCCCAAGTTGCCCACGCTCGCGGTGTGTCTGCCGCCATAGGCCCCTACTCTAAGGGCGGTCAGGAAGCTTGGGCCGCTGTGGCTGAACTAGAAGCAGAACTCGCCTTCTGCCAAGGGCAAGCCCCCGCCCAGAGCGTCGTCGAAGACGCCCCTGAACCAGAGCCCGCTCTAGTCTAGACCCTATGCTTCGGCGGTGGAATCTCTCCGTTCTGCCGCCGAACCGATGTTACTTCTGGGTCTACTGTCATGACCACCGCTAATCCCGTCGCCCACTACCCGCCATGACCATCGCCCACGACATTACCGAACTCATCGGTCGCACTCCTCTGGTAGAGCTCAACCGGATTCCCCAAGCCGAGGGCTGTGCCGCCCGCATCGTGCTCAAGCTGGAGGGTCTGAACCCGGCGGCTTCTGTCAAAGACCGCATCGGCTTCAATATGATTTACGCTGCTGAGCAATCCGGGCAGATTGTACCGGGCAGAACCGTATTGATTGAACCCACCTCTGGCAATACCGGCATTGCCCTGGCCATGGTGGCCGCCGCCAAAGGCTACCGGCTGATTTTGACCATGCCCGACACCATGAGTCTGGAACGACGGGCCATGCTTACCGCCTATGGGGCTGAACTGGTGCTGACCCCAGGGGCTCAGGGGATGAAGGGGGCGATCGCCATGGCCACCCAACTGACCCAGTTGGTCCCCAATGCAGTCATGCTGCAACAGTTCGAGAACCCCGCTAACCCCGCCATCCACCGGGCAACCACCGCTGAGGAAATCTGGGCCGACAGCGAAGGGGCTGTGGATATCGTCATCGCCGGGGTGGGCACTGGCGGCACCATCACCGGTATTGCTGAGGTGCTTAAGTCCCGCAAACCAGGCCTGCAGATCATTGCCCTCGAACCAACCAACAGCCCTGTGCTCTCTGGTGGTGCCTCTGGCCCCCACAAAATTCAAGGCATTGGGGCCGGGTTTGTGCCTCCGGTACTGCGCACCGACCTGCTGGATGAGGTGGTGACCGTGACCGACGAAGACGCGATCGCCTATGGTCGTCGCCTCGCCCGGGACGAAGGGCTACTCTCCGGCATTTCCACCGGAGCCGCCCTGGCCGCCGCCATCCAAGTGGGCCAACGCCCCGAAAACCAAGACAAACTGATCGTCGTCATCCAGCCCAGCTTCGGCGAGCGCTACCTCAGTACCGTCCTGTTCAAAGATCTCGACCCCCCATCCCCCTCCTTGCTGGCCGACTTGGAGATTCCAGCCCTCCAGATGGCCTAGGAACAGGCAAAAGTCAGAAGGCAAAATTTTGAATTTTGCTCTCCCCCTCCCCCCCTCTTCGCTTCCCACCTTCCCACCTCCCCAGGAGGACGACGATGACGACTGAACTGCTCCACCAAGATTGGCTTGTAGATGCCGAGGGCCAATGCCAGCCTCGCCCCACCCCTCGCCCCTGGGATTTGCTCCAAGACCACTATTACCTGCACCAGTTCCTCAGTGACATTCTGCACATTCTGGCCGCCGCCGCCGCCGAAACCGACCAGTGGGACTACCTGCCCCAAATTCGGCGTCAGGTACGTCAGCTCATCCTCAACTCCTACTGGTTACACACCCAACGGGCTGAGCCTGATCCCAAAACAGGGGCCACTGTGACCACCCTCTACGACGAAATTGGCTATCCGCTGACGGTACAAAACGTGACCACTGCCCCCGGTATGGTCACACCTATCCATAACCACGGTACCTGGGGGGTAGTGGCGCTGCTAGAGGGGCAGGAACGGCATACCTTCTGGCAGCAGGCGACCAGGGACGCTGCCATCGCCCCCATCG
>SLIY01000201.1 GCA_007135385.1 Leptolyngbyaceae cyanobacterium CSSed165cm_216 | reverse complement strand
CCTCTAGGGATAATCCCAGCAGGTAAGTTTTAGAGGCTACTTCGACCGCCTCGGCACCAGGAGCATCGGCAGGCATGATCGGGAACAGGGAGGTGGTAGCCATGGCGGAGGTCGAAATACAGGGTCTTCTATGGTAAGGGGGTTAACCCAGTCTAACCATATTGGTCGGCCAAGATAGCTGACGGTTGATACTCAGGGCCGGTTGCGGCTAGGGAAATCCTTAGTTTTAGTCGTTGGGTCTAGGGGGGGGGCAGTATCTTCCATCAGGCGCACTAGGCCATCCGTTAGCAACTCTGGGTTCATAAACACCACCTTTGAATTCTCGCTAGCGCCCAGCTTTTGGTTGGCTTCAACATAACTTTGAGCCAAAAGATATTTCAGAATTTCAGCGGTATTATTGGCTCCAACCCCTTGAACCGCATCTTGGGTACCCTGCTGTAACGCTTTCGACAACATTTGAATGGACTGCACCGTGGCCTCAGCCCGTTTAATAGTCGCCTCCTGGTCCCCCTGGGCTTCCAGCACAGCCGCTCGGCTTTTCAACTGCGCCGCCTGCTCCATTTGCATCGAACGTCTCACCTCTTCTGGGGGAATGATTTCCTGCACCTCCACCCGCGTCACCTTGACTCCCCAGGGTTCAGTGGCTTCGTCCAATTGAGACAACAACTCCTGGTTCAACTCATCCCGCGACGAAAACGTTTCTTCAAACTCCATTCTGCCGATTGCCGATCGCAGGGTGGTGGTCACTAGCTCTGTAATCGCTTTTTCCACATCTTCAATGGCGTAGTAGGTCAACTCCAACTCTAAAATACGCCAGTACACCACCGCATCCACATCCAAGGACACATTATTCTTAGTGATTGCCCCCTGCTTCGGCACATCTAACACTTGCTCCCGCACCGTGTCCTTCAGCACGATGGAGTCAAACACGGGCACAATAAAGTTAAGGCCAGGCTTGAGCTTGCGATGGTACCGGCCCAAACGCTCCACGAGTGCTTCATTGCCCTGGTTAATAATCCGCACCGAACCAAAGGTGTAACCAGTAATGATTAAGGCCAGAATACCGATAATTGGAGGAGGCACAGCAAGGGTCTCGCAGTAGATAACAATCAGCTGGTCATATAGTTCAAGTTTACTCAGTTTTTTTGCAGTGGGCTATGGGACTAGCAAATTGGTACATGCCCCTAACAGGCCACCTGCTGTAGCAACGTCATCGGACCAATGGTCTTAAGTAAGGCTAACTGTTCAGGGTTTTTGACCAACAGGGATCCAGCAAACCCTAACGAGTTGACAGGAATAGATTGATAGTGGTCTTGGCGTCGCCCTATGATCATCATCCAATCCCTAGTGACCAGCAGATTATAAGGAAAGGGCTGAGAGCTCTGAGCCCAATGGCTACCGGAGTCGTTTAAAAGGGTTTGATAGGCCGTGTACAGGGATTGTCCAGCAGTAGCCTCCTGGTTTAACCAACCGCTCGGTAGCTTGACAATACTATGGCCAAACGGAAAGTCAGGGTTGCGGCCTAGGGTCGCCTCGACTAGCACCAACTGATCAATCACCTGGGCCACTGGCAATGGGCTGCCGTCCGGACACAGGGGCAAAGGAACTAACTGCAAATGCTTATGACGCTGGCTAGCCCCAGCCAAGCGTCCGCCGTTGTAAAAGGCCAACCCGTCCATCTCAGCCATGGCGATCGCTAAAGCCTGAAAATCCGCCAGGGTAAGCCAGGTATCCTGGTCCTCAAAGGCACGGGTAACAATTAAAATGTGGTGATCCACCACATTGTACTTATTCAGCAAGCACAGGTGGGTAGGCGTCAAATCCGTCACAAATAGGTCAGGGTCGTAGGGTAGAAAAGGGTTAAAGAATTGCCCTGACGGCTGTTGACTGACTTGGCGTTGGGCTGCCTTTTCCTTACGAGCCAGATTGGCGAGTATTCGCACCAGGAAGCGCATTCCCCCTTGTTCAATAAACTCGTACTGGGTTTCGATAGGCTGAAGTGCTCCACATGCCAGAGCATAGCTAGTCTGCTGACAAACCTGGTCCCACAGGGAACGAGAAACCTGTTGGGCTTCGGGAAACTTCACCATAACTAACTTAGGCAGAGGTCAAACTACTTCCCCGACTCTAGCAAATTGCTGTCAATCCCCACAAACCTGGGCTCCCGTATAGGACCCGTATTCTGCCCGTACAGGCGAGACCCCCTGACTCGGGATTTTCATGATTCATGCAGGATTACTAGATGGCGATGGCTAAAAAGATGATGGCTAAAAACTAAAAATAATAATCTATATACAACAACACCCAACCTCTAGCCCAGGAAGCTTCCTACCCTTAGTTGAGACTATCTGGAGGCAAACACACCAATATAAACAACCTGACCAGGCGATAAATTGATGGCTTAAACGACTCCCTTAATCTACTTTAGGAAGCATTGAACAGAGAATTGGGTGTTGGTAGTTAAACGAGACAGATGAGCTATTAACAGCGCTTTCACTCCTTCTTGTGTGTGGACAATTGGCTGTTTTATCTGCCAGGGGAGCTTTATTAACTCCATATTTAATATACCGACTTTTAGTATGAATCCCAATAGATGAAACGATAGTTAACACAGCTGGGAAGTACTGATTTCTCCCATGGGAAGCTCCCCACCTGTGACCAGTATTGTCTGTGCAGACACTGTTATCTGTGCAGACACTACCAGGGGCATGCCGCTACCTGAAGTGGGCTAACGAGTATGCTGCGGCAGCTGTCTACTCATTCCTGATACCTGACACCTAGAACCTGACAACCTTAGCCAAGGTGGCCATATGGCTGCCAGTCACTAGGGTAGGCAGCTTCATACCCCCGGATGACTAGCCTGAAAGGCTTGCTTCATCAGCTGAGCCTGGGAACTGAGCTCTGGTACTTTGGGTCCAGGACGACGCTGAACATAGGATCCGTCAGCCTGCATATCCCAAGCCTGGCGATTATCTTGGAGGGAAAGATCCAAGATTGTTTTCAGTTCAGCCTGGATTGCTGGATCCTCGATAGGGACAACCACTTCTACCCGACGATCCAGGTTGCGGGGCATCCAATCGGCACTACCTAGCAAGTAGACCTCATCCCCCCCATGGTGGAAATAAAAGATGCGGGAATGCTCTAAAAACTGACCGATAATGCTGACCACCCGAATATTGTCGCTGACATCGGGCAATCCTGGGCGCAGACAACAAATACCACGAATAATTAAATCAATGGACACCCCAGCTTGGGAGGCTTGATAAAGGCGGGCAATCAAATCAGGGTCAACTAAGGAGTTCATTTTAGCGATAATCCGCCCCTGCGCTCCTTTTTGGTGCTGACTAATTTCCTGCTGAATTAAATCCTCCAGTTGCTGGCGTAGGGTTAGAGGGGCGACCAACAACTTGCGGTAATGGTATTGCCGAGAGTAACCGGTCAAGTAATTAAACAAATCGGATAGGTCGGCACCAATGTCTGGACGAGCACTCAGCAGACCAAGATCGGTGTATAGTCGAGCCGTTTTGGGATTGTAGTTGCCCGTACCAATATGAAAGTAGCGGCGAATTTGATCATCCTCTCGGCGAACCACTAGGGCAATTTTCGTATGGGTCTTCAGCCCCATCAGGCCATACACCACATGTACTCCAGATTTCTCTAGTTTGCGAGCCCAGTTAATGTTGTTTTCTTCGTCAAATCGAGCCTTTAACTCCACCAGCACCGAGACTTGCTTGCCATTTTCTGCCGCAGAAATTAAAGAACTAACAATGGGAGAATCCCCCGAAGTACGATACAGCGTCATTTTTATCGCCAGCACCTGGGGGTCATGGGCCGTCTGAGTAATAAATCGCTGTACTGTGGTGGCAAATGAATGATAGGGATGGTGTAGGAGCTGATCCTGCTGCCGCAGTAAGGCAAACAGGTCGTCGGCAGGTTCCAGAGTCATATCAGCGTCTTCCACCTGCGGCGGGCTCAAAAACTCAAAAGCGGCAGGAGTGGTAGGCGCCCAGACAGGGGCCTTTAAGTGGGGTAGGGGCAACCCCATAAAAGTCATCAAATCACTGAGGCCCATCAGCCCATCGATGTCGTACACGTCGGCTTCTGCGAGATCCATTTCTTGGATCAGCATAGTCCGCACTGGGGGTGGGGTTGACTGCTGAATTTCTAGGCGGACGGCCGATCCCCCGAGGCGACGTTTCCGTAATTCCTGCTCGATCGCTAACATCAAATCATCGGCTTCGTCCTCTTCCACCACCAGGTCGGCATTACGGGTAATCCGAAACACATAATGGGCCTGAATGTCCATCCCCGGGAAGAGGGCTGACAGATTGTGGGCCATCACCTGTTCTAGGGGTACCCCTAACCAACAACAGGTAGCCAAATCATCTGTTGCTGGCCACAGGTTTTCAGGCAGGGGGACAAACCGGGGAAGGACCTTGGGCACTTTCACCCGGGCAAAGTGGGTTTGTTGGGTTTGGGGATCATCGACGACGACCGCCAAATTCAGGCTGAGGTTAGAAATATAGGGAAAGGGGTGCCCTGGGTCGACCGCCAAGGGCGTCAGCACCGGGAAAATTTGCTCTTCGAAGTAGTCTTGCAGATAGGTTTGCTGGGTTTCTGTTAAGGCGTCGTAGTTCAGTAGGTGAATACCCTGCTCAGCCATGGCGGGACGCAAGGTTTGCTCAAAGGCTTGGTGTTGCTGAGTGACCATCGGGCCTAATCGCTCGCTGATCACCTCCAGTTGGGCGGCGGGGGTAAGGCCATCGGGGGAGGTGTGGCTAACGCCAGCGGCAATCTGCTGCTTCAGTGCCGCCACCCGTACCATGAAGTATTCATCTAGATTGGCACTGAAGATGGCCAAAAATTTCAGGGCTTCTAGCAGCGGCGTACGACTGTCTAGGGCTTCGTTCAGGACCCGACGGTTGAACTCTAGCCAGCTTAACTCTCGACTGACGTAATATTGAGGGCTGATCACAGGTTGCGTCTTGTACGGTTGGGGCTGTGCCATGGTCATGGCCCTATTTCTCTCCTGCTCCAAAGACCTGTTTGTCTTGCCCTTTCCACCATGGGCCCAAATCCATCAGGAGCTGGTGCAGGTGGGCCAACTCAGTGTCATAGACCTCGTCATAGACCGCAGCTGGTAGGGTAAAACGCGGCTCATTCAGCCATTGCAGTCGCCACTGAATCAATAGCCAGAGTTTCGAGAGGCCGTCGGTGGCTTCTATGTACTTCGCCCAGTCTTGACTGTCCATGGATGATCTCGTAAAAAGCACTGCCATCAGCAAAGGCTGGTCAACCGCCAACCTGGCCATTGCGTAACTTAACGTTAAGTTAATCATCCTACCCTGACTGCCCTGGCAGGGAAACCCTAGGCAGCAGAAAAAGCGCCCTATCCAAGCGGATAGAACGCCTTAACCTAACATTTCAATGTCGCCGTTTAAGTTGGCCGACCGATGCCCCAGGGTACTCGGTGCAGACTAACGCCGCTGCTTAAAGGAGGTCAACCACTCTCGCAGTTGCTCGCCAGCGACATCGCGACCCCCAAGGCCAAAGGAAATGGCAATGGCCACGGCGATCGCCCCGAGGAGCAAACCAAAGGCCAGATTCACAATGTCGGGGGCAACCCCCATCTGTTGTAGGGCCATAGCACCCACAAAGATAATGATGGCAATACGAGCTGCCTGGGCGAGGACCTTAGCTTGGCCCGTGCCCATCGTGTTGACCAGCCGATAGGCCAGATTGGCCAAATAAAGGCCCACTGCAAACACAACAACGCCACTCAGTACTCTGGCACCGACCTGTAGCACAGCCCGAACAATGTCAGTTAAGCCGGGAAAGTTGAGGATTTCGGTGGCGGTTATAGCCCCAAACAGGACAATGGCTACCAGGGCAATGATGCCCACTAATTCAGATGGACTGCGCCCTGGCGATTGTACCGTTGGCACGGGACGACCTTCAGCATCCACCCCTGACTGCACGGTGGGTTCAGTCCCGACATTAAGTTCGGGTAGGCCCAAAATCGACATAATATTGTCAAAGCCAGCCCCGCGCAGCAAGCTGGTGACTAAATCCGCCACAAACTGACCAACAAAATAAGCGGCGGCAATCACCACCCCAGCCATAATGATTTGGGGAATGGCGGTTAGCACCTGCTCCAGCATCAAAATAGCGGGCACAGAGATGGCGTCGATATCCAACTCGTTCAGGGCGGCAATCACGGCTGGAATTAAAACCAGCACATAGGCCAAGGTGCCAGCTAAGCCAGATAGGGTCGTGCCCTCAGTGGTGGTCGCCTTCAGCCCCATGCGGGTGCCCATCTGGTCTGCGCCGGTGGCCATCAGTAAGTTGGTGACGACGCCACGTACAATCCGGGCAATGATCCAGCCTAGGGCCAGCACAATACCAGCGGTAATAATCCGCGGAATCGCCTGCAAGAAGGAATTAATCAGGCCTTCCACCGGAGCCAACAGCCCCGGAATTTGCAGGGCACTGAGAATTAGCGGAATAAACAGTAGCAAAATGAACCAGTACAGCACATTGCCGATGGTTTCATTCAGTACAATCGGTGGGCCACCCGACTCCATGCGGGCTTGCTGGGCAAGGCGCTCATCCAGGTTAAAGCGGGACAGACCATTGATGACCAGCGATCGCACCAGGGTAGCGGTCACCCAAGCTACCCCAAGCAAGACAGCAGCCCCACCAATGCGGGGTAGGTACAAGAAGATCTGATCGAGGAAATTGTTGAGCGGTGCCGACACCCCAGCCAAATTCAAGGCGTTGAGGGAAGCCACAATGGCAAACAGGAAGATAATCCAGTAGACAATGGTCGCCACCCATTTTTCAACGGCAATGCCCTGGTCTGCCGGTTGCCCGGTCACCCAACTGGCAATACGGTTATCAAAGTTGGTCCGCTTGAGTAGATTTTTGACGGCCAGAGCCACTAGGGTGGCGACAATCCAGCCCAGCAACAGCAGCACGATGGCCCAAACCAGGCTGGGTAAAAACTGCCCTAACTGCCCTGATACTTCATCGGCAAAACGATTGACGGAGGCCGCAGGGCCTGGTGACTCAGTGGTCGTTGTCTGAGCTAGGAAGAGGTAGGTAGAAAGCATGATCACAGGTTGTCTTGAACGAAGATCGGGATATCCATATCTAGTGCAAGGTGATGTTGGCTAGACACATCCGTTAGCAAGGGGGCAACTGATCGTGGACCAACGTCCCACTTAACCGGTTGGGTCCCATCGGGAGCTATGTTCCGAGTAAGAGAGTTCCGAGTAAGAGAGCTAAAGCCAGAAGGGTCGCTTTTGATTTTATGATCAGCATTTCTAGCGTTTATGCTCCGGGGGCATAGGGAACCTGAACGCCACCCTAGAAGTTAAGGTGTGACAAATTCTATGAAAATCTGCCACTACTGACCAAAGAAGCGAAGTTTCTGCTTTTCTTCTCCACCAGAGACACTACATGCCGCCAATCTTCTCAGGAGTTGGATAATATGTCTACCCACCAAAAGTTTGAACAGACGATTTTGATTGCCGCTAGTGCTCCCACGGTAGAACGCTGCATTACCCATCAAGATCTAATGCACCAATGGCTCAATCCAGTGCTGCGCTGTGAGCCGATTGGCCCTTGGGGAACCGCACTGGGCGATCGCAGTCGATTTATGATTCAAATGCCCCTATGGCAACCCACCCTGATTAGCACTGTGGTTGAACGACAACCTGGTCTAATCGTTTGGGAATTTGAGGGGTTCTTTCAGGGGCGCGATCGCTGGGAGTGCCAGCCAGTTGACCAGGGTACTCACCTGCTCAACCGGTTTGAGTTTAAAGTTCCTAATCCATTGGTGCAGCTTGGGTTTGACTGGTTTGCGGCGAATTGGACTCAGCGAGATATGTTGGCTCAACTCCAACGATTAAAAGCGGTAGCCGAGGCTTTGTAGGGGCAGTCAACTCGTCATGCTGGTTAGCGAGCTATGGCTGCCGTCGGGTATGGAACACCATCGCGATCACGTCGCCGATCCAGTCTTGACAGAGCAGCGCCTAACAAAACTCCCCCGACAGATCGGCATCTATCGGGGGAATCAAGCGGAGAAATTGACAAAAAATATTTTTTTGCTAATTTTTGTTAGCTGGATGTGGTTTGAGTCGCCAACATTTGCTTAAGCTTTTCTAGCTCATCAGCCCAACGAGGATCGGGCTGGGCAGCGGCACTACTGGAAGAGGAGGTTGACGCTTTGCGGTTGTTAGACTTAGACCGCTTACTGCCTCCCTCAGACCGAGCCTCAGGAGCATCATCTCCCTTGGTCCGGGGCAGAGCTTTCTCGACCTTGAGGGGCATGTCCTGCAACACCTGTCCGTTGAGCGCTGACACGATTTCGTCGGCTTTTTCGTCAGTTTTGACGGTTACGAATCCGAATCCTCGACACTTGCCAGTTTTCTTATCAGAAATTAACTTGACAGATACCAAATCTTCACTGTAACCGGAGAACACTGTTTCGAAATCTTGACGTTCTAGATCTCGAGAAAGATTGCCAACGTAAAGGCGAATGGACATGTTAGATACCTCTGGTATTTAAAGCAACTAGGTGCATCAATAAAAAAGTACTGATAAGCTTCAAGGTGTTGAAAGTAGTCTATAACAGGTAGTCTAGCCAATTGCCAAGTCCACGAGACCCATGGCTTAAAAACTCATATCGTCATCCAGATTGGTTCGGTGTCGCTAAAGGTATTCACCAGAGCCCTGAGTGGCTCAGCAGTAGCGAACCGTTGCCATTAATTAAGGTAACACGGGTTATGGAGCAGAACCACCGTTCAACGGGATTAGTCACCAAAGAATTCATGATTCAGACAATAAAAAACCAGCCTTGTTAGGCTGGCCCATTTGCTGTGTTGAGAGTAGGAGAACCTGATACCCAATAAAACCCGTATCGATTACGAAGACCGGCCAGGCCCTTAGGTATCCGTTTCTGTAAACAAATGTAACATTACCAACGCAGTATTGCAACATATTGTTAGGCATTGCTTCACCCCCCGCCCGTTAGCCCCCCGTAAAGATGATGACAATGCCCCACAGGCTAATCCCTAGACTAATCAAGGTAGCCCACCGTGGCCCTTGCCCTGCCATGGACTGCCGCTGGTCTAGGTAAATATGGTCGATGTCCAGCCAGAGTTCGCCCCCGGCCCGTCGTCCCCATCCTTTGACGGTTACCCGTCGTCCGATCCAGGCCGCAGGGTGCTGCTGGGGTCGTCTGAGCCCTTGCCAGGCACTAAAGGGAGAGGGGCAAGCTAACCGCACCAGTCCCTCGGGGCAAGCTAAATACAACCTTTGACAAAACCAGTTGGCGGCCCCTGGTGGCCCCATCAGCTTACCCTGGAGGGTAATCGGCTCTCCCTGCACGGGTAGGGTTGGCAAAGCATAGATCAAGCGGCTGGCGGATTCTGGGGGCAGATCATGGGGTGGATCGGGGTAGAGGGTATTGATTCGCAGTAGCAGCCCGATACCCAGGCCCAACAGCAACAGCCCCCAAAGAACCGTGGGATCTTGGTACAGCCAGCTCAAGAAGGGTAACCGTAACCCTTGGG
>SLIY01000317.1 GCA_007135385.1 Leptolyngbyaceae cyanobacterium CSSed165cm_216 | reverse complement strand
GTTGAAGCAGGTGATGCGCCAAGCGTCTAGATGGGTCCGGTTGTGGTCGGCCTCATCCTGGTTAGCGTGGAGTAGGTTAATGCCGAGGGCGGCGTCGAAGGTTTGGTGCATGGTGGGGGAGTGAAGGAGTGGGGGAGTGAAGGAGTTTTGGGTTGGCCCATGACTACGAGAACTAAACATTCAAAACTTAAAACTAAGAACTTCTGCTTAATTCTGCTTAGACAGAACCTTGGGAAACCGCAGCCGCTTCGGCATACTCCACCCGATCAATTTTCAGTTCTCGGCCAGAGCGAATGTCTTCTAGGGGGGCCTGGCAATGGGGACAGGCGTATTGCCAGCCGATCTCTGGGCGGTACTCGGTCTGACAGGGGTGACAAAAGGCGATTAAGGGGGTTTCGCGAATCACCAGTTCGGCCTTGTCTAGGAAGGTGCCTTTGGTCTGCACGTCGAAGGCGAATTGCAGGCTCACTGGTTCAACGCAAGTGAACTGGCCGACAGTCAGGTGCACCTTTTCGATCGCAGGTTGACCTGGCTGGGCTTGCCACCAGTCATGGACGGTGAGAATTAGGGCTTTGGTCATATCGGTTTCGTGCATGGTTAGCGCCACCGTTGATCGACGTTCATATTGGCTTCGGCATGGATGTAGCTGGGGGTGGCTTGCCGGGGCAGTTGTCCTGAGACCACCAGGTGGGCCATGGTGTCGCAAATCACCCGGGTGGCCATCAGAGAGGTCATGTCACTGACATCATAGGGGGGGGAAACTTCTACCACTTCGATGCCGCAGACAGTGGTTTCTTGCACAATCCGCTTCAGCAAATACAAGGCTTCCCGGGGCAGCAGCCCACCGGGTTCAGGCCAGCCAGTACCGGGGACAAAACCGGCATCAATGCAGTCGATGTCAAAGCTTATCCAGACACAGTCGGTGCCATCGGTGGCCCGCTGAATGGCGAAGTCGGCAGCGGCATCCAGGCCCATTTCGGTGATGTCGGTGACGGTGAGGATGTTGGTGGCTCGTTCCCGGCAAACCTTGACCCCCTGGCGTGGTACCTGCCAACCGCCAATGCCTAGCTGTACCAGGTTTTTAGCCGGGGCGTTGGCCATGTTAGTGGCATGGAACCAGGGGCAGGTATGCATGCGCTCATCCAGGTCAGTTTCCTGGGTATCCACATGGCGATCGAAGTGGATAATGCCGACTTTTTTGTCCCCCAGGTGGCGGCAGATGCCCCGCACCGTAGGAAACCCAATGGAGTGATCACCCCCCAGCAAAATCGGGAAGGCCCCAGAGGCAAAGACGTGGGCCACCCCTTTGGAAATTTGGTCAAAGGATTTTTCGTTGTTGGCAGGAAGGGTAAAAATGTCGCCCACATCACACAGGGTAATGCTTTCCCTCAGGTCTACCCCCAACTCGAAGTTGTAGGGGGTATACAGCGCTGAGATGCGACGAATGCCCTGGGGACCGAAGCGAGTGCCGGGACGATAGGTGGTGCCGCTGTCGTGGGGGACCCCCACAATGGCCACATCGTAGTTGCCCACCTGACGCACATCTTCCAGGTAGGGGGCCTTGAGGAAGGTGTTGATGCCCGCGTAGTGGGGCAGTTCGCCCCGAGAGAAGGTGGGAATGGTGCGATCGACAATGCTGTCGGCGGCCTCTAGGCCGTAGGTTAAGCCCTGGTCCACCTCCTGTTGCCAGCCGGTCAGGGGCAGCTGCGACTCTCTTTCTAGGGCCTGTTCGGCCTCAGATCGGCTGTCATCGCTAGGGCTTTGAAAGATAGCATTATCAGTCATAGGAAGCCTGTTCCTCTCAAAAAAAGTTGCGTCATAATAGCCAACCCACGGCAACATTACACAAAAGCCCGGAAGAAACACGAAGGTAACCTTCGCTATCCTCCCGGGCTTTTATCCCGCCGTGTACCAGAAATCAAACGCAACCTCTGGCGGCTTCTCTTGGACCAGGCACCCCTGCCAATGCAGCAGGTCGGAACCCTAGAAACCATTAGTTATGTTCAACCGACCCTAAAGCCGTGATGCTTGTTAGCTGTAGTAGAAATAACAAGGGCAAACACTAGGGAAAGTAATCTCTGCTACTAAACAGCTATTTTTTTGATTTTTAGCTGGGTTATGTCTAGATTAAATCTACAATTGAGGCAGTTGTTATTCTGAATACCATGCCCCTTGTGGAGTCTGAGCAAGACATTAGAATTCGCTACCCTCGGCGATCGCAGAGGCGGGCCGAGCGAGCATTTCGGTGTTCGCCCTTACGGCTAGAACTGCTGGGGGATATGCGATCGCAGAGTATTTCGATTCGCCAAGTGAGCGAACAGCAGGGGATAAAAAACCAGTACAGTCGCCGCCCTCTAACCGAGCTCAGAGCCGAAAACGAACTGATGTGGTTAATTGCTGTGGGGCTACTGCGTCGGGAAGTAGACGGTCAGGGATTGACGGATAGCTTTCGCCTTACCCCCCTAGGACGCCAGGTGTGGTCTACCCTCAGTCGGTTATCCCCAGCCCAATACCGCCCCACCTGGGGTGATCATCTATATAATGCATGGTGCCGGTGGTTGCGTCTGCCCAGTTGGTGGCAGGGCTAAACTGGCCTAATCGTCCTGACTTTTTCGGTTGTTCCTGAAAGCACGTTTATCGTCCTGAAGAGATTTTCACAGGCCATGGCTAACTTGCCAGAATTTTTCCTGAAGCTAGCCAGGCCCTAAGACCTATTCAAGTTTGGAGATGCTCCATGCGGGCAATCATGGTGGTAGGAACAGCCTCTCACGTGGGTAAATCGCTGGTTACCACGGCATTGTGTCGACTTCTAAGTCGGCGGGGATGGCGAGTTGCTCCGTTTAAAGGGCAAAACCAGGTGCTCAATTCCTATGTCACGGCCACTGGAGGAGAGATGGGCTATGCTCAGGCGGTGCAGGCCTGGGCGGCTGGGGTTCCTCCCCAAATCGACATGAACCCGATTCTGCTCAAGCCCCAGGGGGACCAAACCTGTAAGATCCTTTTGAAGGGGCGTTCCGTGGGGCGCACAACCCTATCCCAGTATTACAACACCTTTCTTGATCAAGGCTGGCAGACCATCCAAGATAGTCTGGGGCGTCTCAGTCAAGATTATGACTTTCTTGTGTGTGAAGGCTCAGGCAGCCCTGTCGAGGTGAATTTGGGTGATCGCGACCTGGCTAATATGCGCATCGCCAAGCATTTGCAGGCCCCTACTGTACTGGTGGCCGATAGCGATCGCGGCGGCACCTTTGCCCACATCATCGGCACCCTAGAGCTCATGACCCCAGAGGAGCGGAAGCTGGTTAAAGGCATCATCATTAATAAGTTTCGCGGTCAGCCAGAGATTCTAGAGCCGGGGCTGCAATGGCTGCGCGATCGCACTGGCATCCCCATTTTGGGAGTCATCCCGTGGCTAGACCAGGCTGTTCCCGCCGACGATTCCCTCAGTTTGCTCGATCGCACCCCTGGCTATAAAAAACAGGCTGACATTACCATTGCCGTCGTGCGGCTTCCCCGCATCTCTAACTTCACTGACTTTGACCCCCTAGAGGCGGAGCCAAACGTTCGGGTGATTTATCTCAGCCCCAAAGAACACCTCAGCTATCCTGACGCCGTGATTATTCCCGGCACCAAAACCACCATTGCCGATTTACTTACCCTGCAGCGTAGCGGTATGGCGGCAGAAATTCAAAACTATGTGGCCGCTGGGGGTACTGTGATGGGTATCTGCGGCGGCTTTCAAATGATGGGCCAGTTTTTGGCCGACCCAGAGGGCATCGAAGGCCATGAAGGTCGCTTTCCCGGGTTGGATTTGTTCCCCCTGCGCACAGTGATTACTCAGCAAAAAATTGCTCGCCAGCGCACGGTTAGCTCCCGTTACCCCCAGGAAGGGCTTCCTGTCTCAGGCTACGAGTTGCACCAGGGCCGTGCCCAACTTATCCTCTCAGAAGGGAAAGACCAACACGGCACCCAGTTTGAATTTTTATTCGAAGATCGCAGTCTTGGGGTTGTCGATAGTACCCAGTCCCTCTGGGGCACGTATCTCCATGGCATTTTTGACAATGGTCCTTGGCGACGAGCTTGGCTGAATCGTCTACGCCAGCAGCGAGGCTTGGGATCATTGCCAACAGGTATTCCCAACTATCGTGAACAGCGAGAAGCGCTGCTCAATTCCCTGGCCGAATCTGTGGGGGAACATCTCGATTTAAAGCCCTTGCTAGGGTAACGGGTTCACCTTATCGACGTACTTTTCCCGAAAACCCAGACGCCTTAAATTGCTCAAGCTTGAGGGGTTCTGGCTGATTAGCGGCCACCGATACTCGCAGCTGAAAATCGCTCTCCCCAGGGGGCACTTGATCAATGGATCCTAGGCGAGTCCGGTTTTGCATGACAGGATTGGCATTGGCGTCGTAGATGCGGCCAAAAATATCAGCATTGACCACCAGTTTTCCCGAGCGATTGATCGCTTTGCCGGTAATTAGATAGCAGTTAGCCTCTTGAATCGAGCCAGATACCACCATGCCATCCGCCATTTCGGCAGGACAAGCCTGATAGCTGAGGTCGGTTAGTTCTATGGACGTCAGCGCCTGGGCCGTTAGCTGTAGACCACTCACCAACCATAAAAGTGTAACTAAGATGCCGGTTACTAGTCCACGCCGTACCATGGGTCTCCTTAGGGCCGCTGATAGTTATCTGTCTCAGTTTATCGCGATTTGGCCCATGGGGCGGGCTAGGGAAAGGGCTAGGCGGTCGGGGCTAACCAGGTTTCTAGGGCAACTCGCATGGTATCGGCTGGAACGGGCCGTTGCAGCCAAATCTCCAGGGCCGCCGCCCCCTGCTGCACCAGCATTTCTAAGCCGTCTAGGGTGACAAGCCCCCGCTGGGCGGCCAGGGTGAGTAACTGGGTGGGACGCGGCGTGTAAATCAGGTCATACACCACAGCGCTTGGGAGAGCCAGAGCCAGGGCGTCGGCGTCTAGGGGAGTTTGGTCAGCTGTGGTGTGCATGCCCACCGGGGTCGTATTCACAATTAGGTCGGCCTCCGGTAACAGGGTCGGTAAAGCCTCCCAGGGCTGCACGGTCAGCGGCGGCTTTAGGGGGGAATCAACCCAGCTGGTCTGAAAGGCGGCCAACTTTTGCGAGTTACGACCCACCACGTCGATCTGCCCAAACCCCAGCTGTCCGCAGCCGGCCACGACCGCTCGGGCGGCCCCGCCGTTTCCCAGCACCACAACAGTCCTTTGACTCCAGTCCTTTAATGCCTGGAGGGGAGCGATGAACCCAGCCACGTCAGTGTTGGTCCCGCTCCAGCCTCGATCAGTGCGCCATACGGTATTCACCGCCCCCACCGCCTGGGCTTCGCCAGTGATATCCGTGAGCAGCGGCAAGATGGCTTGCTTGTGGGGAATGGTGAGGTTGAACCCTTGCAAGCCAATGGCGGTAAAGCCAGCGATCGCCCTGGCCAAATCCTCTGCCTTCACTGGCAGTGCCACATACACATAGTCAGCCTCCAGTGCCTCCAGGGCCGCATTATGCATCACCGGCGACAGTGAATGCACCACCGGATCACCTATTACCCCCAGGAGTTTAGTTTTACCCGTAATCACCATCGCCTATCTCCTCATTACCAACCATCGGGCCAACACACCGGTCTGCCCATCCCGGCCTACCATCCCCATGCCCCAATTCCTGATCGAACCATAACCCGCCAGGGCAGACACACGCGCCTGCCCCGACGCCACGGTTTCAATCCAAAATCCAAAATCCAAAATTCCCCCTACCTTCCTATCTCCCCAACCCTCCGGGAATCCGCTGCTCAAACAACTCCACAATCCTCTCCACCACATCCTCGATAGACAGGCCATCGGTATTCAGCTCGATCGCGTCATCGGCCTTTCTGAGCGGAGCCACCCGACGGGTACTGTCTTTGCGATCGCGTTCGTCAATCGCCCGCTCTAGGTCTTCTAGGCTGGCATTGGGCTGCTGCTGCGCCGCCAGGTCTCGCTGGCGGCGGCGGGCTCGCTCGGCTACTGAGGCGGTTAAGAAAATTTTTAGTTCCGCTTGGGGAAACACCTGGGTGCCAATGTCGCGGCCTTCCATCACCACGCCGCCGCTAATGCCGTACTGCTGCTGCTGGCGCAGTAGGGTGTCGCGTACCGCAGGCTGGGCGGCCACCACCGACACCTGCCCCGTTACCTCCGGACTGCGAATTAAGGCCGTCACCTCTCGTCCATTCAACCAGATACGGCTGGGGTAAGCGGCAAACTCTGAGTCATTCCCAGACGGGGCTAGCTGCAGGTCACAGTCTGGCAACAACTCCGCCAGGGCTACCTCATCCTGGAGATCCAACCCTTGCTCTAGGGCCAACCAGGTGACGGCCCGGTACATGGCCCCACTATCCAGGTAGAGTAAATTCAACCGTTCAGCCACCTGCCGGGCCACCGTCGATTTACCGGCACCAGCTGGGCCATCAATCGCTACAATCGGCTGGCGGTGGCGCAGCCAGACATTATCAATTAAGCGAGTTGTACCCAGATGGGCTGCCAAGGCCAACAGCCCCACAGATGTCACCGTTTCCAGTGGCTTCAGTGTGTCTGGATGCACTAACTCTACATACTGCAAATCGACCGCAGGCACCTGGGCAATAGGCTGCCGCACCGCTTCAAGCAAGACCGGGCTAGAGCGCTCACCGGCTCTAAACAGGGTTTCAGCCGCCATCAATCCATCATGGAGAATAGCCGCCTGCTGATGCTCCACTGGACTGAGGTAGGTATTGCGAGAACTGAGGGCCAAACCACTTGGCTCCCGGATGGTGGGGCAGCCGATCAGCTGCCCTGGCAGGTTTAGATCCTGACTTAGCCGTTTAATAATTGCCAACTGCTGAGCATCTTTGCGGCCAAAGTAGGCGCGATCGGGTGCCACCAGGCTGAGTAGCTTTGTAACCACGGTGGCGACCCCCTCAAAATGACCCGGTCGGTAAGGGCCACATAGAACCGCCATCATGTCCTTGGGCGGAATCACCTGGGTCAAATTCCCTGAAACGGGGAGGGATGTGCCATATAGGGTCTGGGCAGTCGGCATAAAGACGATATCCACGGCCGCCTGGGCACACAGATGGAGATCTTGGCTGTGGGTCTGGGGATAGGTGGCCAGATCCTCCCCTGGACCAAACTGTAGGGGATTCAGAAACATACTGACGACCACGACCTCATTTTCCCGCTGAGCCCGTTGGATCAGACTAAGATGCCCCCGATGTAACCCCCCCATGGTTGGCACCAACCCCACCTGAGGCGGCTGACCAGAGGCAGCCGTCTGCCCTCGCTGTTGGGCCAAATAACGCTTTAATCCTTCAACCGTCTTAAGTACTCGCACAATCCCCTACCTTTGCTGTGTGACCGCTTGTGACAGCTGAAATTCCGGCCTTCAGTTTCCAAAGTTACTACCCTACCAGATTAAACTGACACTCAATGATGTTTTGGTGAATCGATCGCTAGCCAGACGGCTTTCCACGGCGGCACCCTACCCTCCAAAGCCCTTATGGGCACCAACAGTCAGATCAACCGATTGTCATCTTTCTAAGCTAGTCGAGGCCGATGCCAATCTCATTAACAGGAGGTTTGTTTTGCTGGAGGTACCATCAAGATTCAACCAAGGGACCCGCAAGTTAATCCAGTTCCAGCCTCATGCCCCCCAGGCGGGAATCCATTATGGAATAACGGCTCTAGCGCGCACTTCATGTTGAGGCGCATCCCTAACTCCCATGTTGGCCCTACCCAGACTGGTACCGATACTTAAGTGTGATCCCTTTTACAAAAATACCTCCCCAACAAAGCCATTGGGGAGGTATGAGCTAAGAATGCAATCCTGGTCAACGTCAGTTCAGTGAAATCCCATGGGACAGAAAAGTCCATCACATCCCCTTTTAGGCGGGGTGCCCGTTCGCGAAGCGCTTCGCAGGAAAAGGCGGGATAGGTCAAACGTCCTGGCGGACCGGTCTTAATCAATCAGGCGAAGCATGTTCCAACTAAATGCTGATCCGGAACCTCACTGCGACCGGCCTAACTGACCGAGTTCGCATTCTGGAAATGGATTTTTTTCAGTTGGGATTCTCTAAGGGGTTGATAGCACTTCCAGCCGCACCCGACCAACACCACTGGATCGCAGCCCAATGCTAGAGGCCGCCGCCGCAGACAGGTCAATCACTCGACCGCCGCTGAAGGGGCCGCGATCGTTGATCCGGACCACCACTTGACGACCATTATTGAGATTAGTGACGCGCACCTGGGTGCCAAATGGTAGCGTGCGATGGGCCGCCGTTAGAGCGTTTTGGTCAAACACCTCGCCACTGGCGCTCCGCCGACCATGGAAGCCAGGACCATACCAGGACGCCATACCCGTGAGGGTGGATGCGACCACAGCCACTGCTTGAGGTTGGGGCGGTTCAGGCATGCCTTCCACCTTTTCCAACGGTGGGGCATCACCTAATAAACGCCGTAGCCGATTGGCAATGTGTAGGGCATCTTCCGCCGGATCTTCCGTGGTATCGGGCAGAATGATTCGACTATTGACTGTCAGCAGATCCTCGTCCTGCCAACTGACGACAAACGCCTCATCATCATCGTCCCACCGAGCTTTAATGGCTTCTACCTCGCTATCCGCCGCTAAACCTTCCAGCCGGGCCAGAATCAAATTTGCTTGGGCCACAGGACCAGCGTCTGCGACATCGGTGCCGGTGGCAGCCTGCAAATCGGGGTCAGACTTAGTGCTGCTGAGAGTCTCTAGTTCCCCGCCAATCAAGGTGACGACGGGAATAGAGCGGATATAGATGGTGGCTGCCTGCCGGGCATCAAGGGCATGGGCAAACACAGTGGCAGATTCAAATTCTTGGACTGGCGACGCTGCTAGGGTCGCTGATTCAGGGTCGGCTGGCTCAATGGATGAGGCGTCAGAGATAGCTGACAAACCTGTTTCAGAAATTTCAGAATCAGAAAGAGAGAGAATGTCGAGATTGTGTTGAGTTTGGGCATCCAGGTGGCTGTCGCCAGAATCCTGGGCTTGGCTGGGCAACGGTGCTCCTAAGACGGACATGGCGACTGCAACAGTCAGCCCGCCTATTACGCGATGTTTCATGTACACCAAAAGAAATCAACAGTAGGGGCTGAGATAAATTCTGAAGCCATCAGTTGGTTCAGAACAGACTGCAAATTGGCGGCCTTAAATCTCATACCCATTAAAAATTTGCTCTCGGCTTTTTATCGAAATGTAACCTAACACGAAGAGGCTGGGTTGCGAATCCGGGGAAATTCCCTTGGTTTAAAATCCGTGAAAAAATAAAGTTGGGGCATCCTTGCCAGTAATGGCGCAACCAACTGGCATAACTAGGATTGTTGCCGCCGCTCAACCCAGCTAATTGTTTAGCTTTCTTTATGAGTCGAGCCAACAAGGCTGTAAAAAAATAATCAGTCTGGCTCGGGATCTGGGGAACTTTTGCTAAAGATCAAGGGGCGATCGCTCGAAAAAATGTATCTCAGGATACAAAAGACTGTGGCCCGCGGGGCTGGTCTGCGGTCGCCCCTAACCAGTAAAGAGAGTGATTCTGGATCCAAGTCAGCC
>SLIY01000162.1 GCA_007135385.1 Leptolyngbyaceae cyanobacterium CSSed165cm_216 | reverse complement strand
GGGGGGGGGGGGGGGGGGGGGGGGGGGGGGGGGGGGGGGGGGGGGGGGGGGGGGGGGGGGGGGGGGGCAGACCTGGGTGTCTGTCCTGCTGGCGGGAGAGATGGCCGTGAAGGGGCACAAAGGTAAAGCAGATAAGAATTCAAAATTCAAAACTTTGAATTCCCCGCCTAGGCTGCGGCCCAGGTGCCGTGAAAACTGGGGGGAATCACCTCAGGTAGTTGCAGCCGACAGACGGGACCGTGGGGCAGGTGGTGACCGTCGTAGATCCAGACTTCGCTGCGGTGATGGTGGCCGTCATAGACGACGGTGAGCACCCAATGTTGCTGGGGATCGCTGGCATCCGCTGCCGGGATCGCCTCGCAGGGGTAGCATCCCGCTTCGACAGGGGCCATGGTTAGGGTTTGACGGCTAGCGTCAAATTGGGCGATGCCGTTGAACAGCTCTTCCACAGGCATGGGAGCTTGGTCATGGATATTTAGGTAGGTCATGGCTGAGCTGCCCGCACCGATGGCCGTAGGGAATTCACAATGGCGATCGAGTAGGCACTGGCTATCGATAATCTTGGCCGTATGAGGATCCAGCCGATATTGCCAAAGTTGGGCCATGGCGGGGGTGGACATCTGACCAGAGGCGACTTCTTTGAGGTATTGGTTGGTGGCAAAGTCGAGATAGCGCACCACATCAAAAACAATCGTGTCATCCGAGGCGAGATAGCTGTGACCAAAATGCCATTGGTACCAAGGGTCCACCTGGTTCCAGGCGATCGCCTCTAGGCTGTCGGCATCCACCACGATGATCTGGGTGCCCCGCTGAGGTTGCCATTGCCAGGCATCACTAAAGCTTTGGAACCCAAATATCGCTGGCAAGGGATTCAGGCGCACTGGGGAAACACAAAAAACCAGGTAGCGATCCGCCAATACAAAGTCATGGATGAGTGGAATCCCAGTTAATTCCACTGTTTCGGTGCGATCGATTGCCCCCGACGGATGACAACGGTAGAGTTTGAGCTTGGCATTGCCTCCCGGGATCAGCCCAATATTAAAGATTTGCCCAGTGCGCCGATGGCGCTTGGGGTGGGCCGAAAAGGTGTCGCTGGCCTCTAGGCTGTCCAGGCTGTCTAGGCCCTGGGTCTCTAAGGTCTCTAAATCTAACCGATGGGGTAGCCCTCCTTCCCACAGAGCCAAGAGGCGATCGGGCAAGGGGAGCACCGAGGTGTTGGCCGCATTTTTAACTTGGGTCTGCCACCGCTGCCACCAGGGAACCGGCGGAAAGCTGCCATACCCTCGGTAGAGGGGGTAATCGGCGTCTTCTTCGGCTCGCCAGCCAGCGGATTGCACATAGCGGTAGTTGGCCCTGGCACCCTGGGGATCAAGCGTCACCCGTAGCACCGCTCCATCGCCGTCGAACCAATGGCTGACAGGCACGCCTCCCCGCTGCAAACGGGCCGGGCCATTGCGGTATAGGGTGCCCCGCAGCCCCGGTGGGATGGCTCCAGCGATCACCGGTAGATCGGTGGTAGCAAATTCGCGGGGGGGGTTGGCGATCGCCCCCGTCCACAACGCCCCTGTATTCTGCCCTGGGGGTGACGCCGAAACCACCATAAATCAATTCTCCATCGCCATAACCACCCCTTCATTCTGACGTAGAATGCCTAGACGATGGCACAGGCCCCGCCTCGGCGGTGATCCCCTACCCCTGAGAAGCCCCCATCTGGCCCTACGGCCACCCCATGGACACCGCCAAAAAACATATTGGTGGCTTGCCACCAGGTACAGCGATCCCCCTGGCCAATCCCAGCGGCCTCCAGCCTGGCGCGATCGTAGCCCGGTTCCAGATGCAGCGCTCCCCGCTCCCAATGCAGCCGAGGGGCATTGACTGCCGTTTCAATGTCCATGCCAAAGTCCAGCACGTTGGAGACCACCTGAAAAATTGCTGTGCGAATTCGATTAGATCCCCCCGATCCCAGCACCAGCAGGGGCTTACCGTCTTGCAGCACAATCGTAGGGGCCATCATCGACGAAATTCGCTGGTTGGGCTGCCACTGGTGAAACCCATGGGGGTTAAGATCTTCTTCCCCCAACATGTTATTCACCATCACCCCAGTGCCAGGCAGGATGTAGGAGGATCCTTCCCCATTGGAGGTGGTCATGCTGACGGCGTTGCCCTCCCCATCCACGGCACTGATGTGGGTGGTGCTGCCCCATTTATTTACCCTCTGGCCCAGGGCTGTCTGGACCTGTTGCCGGTAGTCAGCCAGATGGGTTGCACTGAGGAAGCGATCGCCAATGTCGGGCTGGTATAGGTGGCGATCGTAGCCATTTTGCCGCGCCTGATTGGTGAGAGCCATCACCGCTCGCAGGGCCGCCACATGGCAGGGGCTACCATGGTCATTCCTTTGGGGTTTAGCCTCGGCCAACAACTGCAGGGCAAAAGCAATCAGGGCACCCCCAGAACTAGGGGGTGGATTAGTCAGCAGTTGGGTATGGCCGTAGGGCACCGTCAGCGGCGATCGCTCGATCACCTGGTACCCGCTTAAATCGGGCTGTCGCAGGTATCCTCCCTGGGTACGGCAGCTGTCCACCAACTGGGTGGCCAGGCGACCCTGGTAGAACAGGTCGGCCCCCCCATGCACCACCTGATCGAGCAGGGCGGCGAAGTCGGGCAGATAAAACCAGGCCCCCTGGGCGAGCAAGTCCCCCTGGGGGGCGTAGATCGCTCGGGCCGCCGGGGTGGCGGTTAAAATTGGAGCTAAAATTTGAAAGCAGTAGGCCCGAAAAGGTTCCACACGAGTGCCCTTGATGGCCCAGTGCTGAGCCGGGGCAACCACCGTCTTCAGGGGGAGGCGCCCCCACTGGCGATGCACCTGGAGCAAGCCGGCCACCACCCCTGGCACCGCCATCGATCCCAGGCCAATGTGAAATTCCTGGGTGGTGTCCCCAAAGTTGGCCTCAATCGGGTAAAAGTCGAGATCCCCATTCATCGCCTTGGCCTGGGGGGTTTGACAGAAAAAATCGAAGAGTCGATTTTGGCCGTCGGCGCTGTGGGCCAACAAAAAACCACCGCCAGCCAGGGAGGTGAGGGCAGACTCAGTGACACAGGCGGTAAAGGCAGCGGCGATCGCAGCATCAAAGGCATTGCCCCCCTGGCGCAGCATCTCAGCCCCAGCGTCAGCGGTCAGGGGATGGCCCGCCGCCACCGCCCCCCGGTTGCCCCTAGAGATTGCACCAACCATGGTGATTCGCTCAGTAAATTAATCAGATATCCGCCCATTAAGCAATCTGACGGCTCGAATGTCAATGACGCTATCCTCCGGTGATCGCCGATGCCAGTAACGCCGTCTCTACCCCTGGGGAAACCGCCGTTTCTATCTAGCTTTCTCAAATTAGCGGCGGCTAACATTATTTCCAACTTGATGGTGCCCCTGGCGGGTCTGGTAGACACCGCTTTCCTCGGTCACCTGGCAGAGATCCACCACTTGGGGGGCGTCGCCCTAGCCATGGTGATTTTTAACGTGGCCTACTGGAGCTTTGGGTTTTTGCGCATGGGCACCACGGGCATGACCGCCCAGGCCAGGGGACGACAAGACCGCGACGGCCTCTGGCTGATTTTGCTGCGCCATGGATCAATTGCCCTAGGCTTTGGCTTGGCCCTATTGCTGCTGCAAGCCCCCCTACGAGATCTCGGCTTTGCCCTGCTGAGCGCTGAACCCGAGGTGCGAGCGGCGGGCATCGCCTTTTACAACGCCCGCATTTGGGATGCCCCGGCGGTGCTGCTCAACCTGGTGCTGATGGGCTGGTTCTTAGGTCGGGAAAAGGGCCGGTGGGTGATTTTGCTGTCCTTTGTGGGCAACGGTAGCAACGTGCTGTTGAACTACCTGTTTATCCGTCAGCTGGGCTGGGCCAGTGCCGGGGCCGGCTGGGGGACTGCCCTCAGTCAATATCTGATGCTGCTAATGGGGCTGGGGCTAATTATTCGGGAAGGGGGCTGGCAGCGGTTGTGGGCCGTATTGCCCCAGGCCTGGCAGGGGTCAGCCCTGAAAGCCCTGTTCGCCCTGAACCGCGATATTTTAGTACGCACCTTTGCCCTGGTATTGAGCTTTGCCCTGTTTACCAATTTCAGCTCAGCCCTGGGCAGCCAAGTCCTGGCGGCCAATACCCTGCTGCTGCAAGTAGTCACCCTGTCAGCCTACTTTATTGACGGCATTGCCTTTGCCACAGAAAGCTTTGCCGGTCGATACTACGGCAGCGGCCATTACCCCCAACTGCGGCACCTATTGCGCGTGGGGGGCAGTATTAGTTTGGCCTTGGGGCTCAGCTTTGGGCTGACCTTTGTGCTGTTTCCTCAACCCCTGTTTGGTCTATTGACCAGCCACAGCACTGTGATTGCTGTGGTCCAGACCTATGTGGGCTGGCTGGTGCCAATCTTGGGCCTAGGGGCGATCGCCTATATGCTGGACGGTTATTTTCTGGGCATCACCGCGGGCAAAATTCTGCGCAATGCCACTCTGCTGGCGGCTGGGGTAGGCTTTTTACCCCTAGCCCTGGTGGCTCAGGCGATGGCTAGCGCCCATCTGCTATGGCTGGCCCTGGTGGGGTTGATGGCGGCCCGGGCGCTGACCCTAGGCTGGGCGGTACCGAAATCCTTAGGGAAATAGCCCCTGCGAATAAACTCCAACACCCAACACCGCAAAAACCTACATCCCCAACACCCACTGCACCAGGGTGCGCACCCCAAAGCCGGTGCCGCCAGGGTTGTTGTAACCGCTCTCTTTTTCAGTCCACACCGGGCCAGCCACATCCAGGTGCACCCAGGGGGTGCTTTCCACAAACTGCTTCAGAAATAGAGCCGCCGTAATTGAGCCGCCGGGGCGGGGGCCAGTGTTCTTCATATCAGCCACAATCGACTTCAGCCCCTCAAAGTATTTTTCTTCCATGGGCAAGCGCCAGAATTTTTCGCCGGCGGTTTCCGCCGCCGTGGCCACGGCATTGGCCAAATCGTCATGATCGCTCAGCAGCCCGGCAATATCATCCCCCAGGGCAACGATGCAGGCACCGGTGAGGGTGGCCAAGTCGACGATGGCATCCACCTCTAGTTTTTCCGCAAACACCAGGGCATCGGCCAGGGTGAGGCGACCCTCGGCATCGGTGTTATTCACCTCAATGGTTTTGCCGTTCGAGGCGGTAAGAATGTCACCGGGGCGCATGGCCTTACCACTGATCATGTTCTCGGCGGCGGCACTAATAAAGTGCACCTCGGCGCTGGGTTTGAGTTGGGCGATCGCCTTAGCTGCCCCCAGGGTAGCGGCGGCCCCACCCATGTCAATTTTCATCATTTCGATACCGCTACCGGCCCCTTTAATGTTCAAACCGCCAGAGTCAAAGGTGAGCCCCTTGCCAATGATGGCCAGCTTGTGGCTGGGGGTGTCCGCTGGTTTGTAGGTGAGGTGAATGAACTTGGGCGGCAGGTCTGAGGCCTGGGCCACCCCCAGGTAGGCTCCCATCCCTAGGGCTTCGCATTGTTCTCGCTCTAAAATCTCTAGGTCGAGGCCATGGGCCGTGGCGATGTCTTGGGCGGTTTGGGCTAGGGTTTCGGGGGTGACCACGTTGGCAGGGGCCGACACCAGTTCCCGGGCTAAGATAACTCCGTCACAGATAGCACTAGCTGTCTCTAGGCTGGCCTCTTGCCCCGGCAATTCCAGCAGGTGAATAGTCTCTAGGGTAGTTTTACCCTTGTCAGCATCGTCGGATTTAAACCGATTGTCCTGATGCAGGGCCAGGGTAATGCCTTCCACCAAAGCCTGGGTAACCAGGGCCGGATCGTGATCGCCGAGGGGAACACTCAAGCCTAGGGACGCACATTTTTCTTGCTTAGCCAGGCGGGCGGCGGTAGCGGCAGCCCGACGCAAACTATCAGCGTTGAGACTATCGGCGGCCCCTAAGCCTACCAAGCCCAGCTTACGCACATCGTTGCCGACTCGAATGACGGCCTTCGTGCCAACCTTGCCGGTAAACTCGGCTTCGTCAATCAGCTCTTGGAGCAGCCCTGACACTCGATCATTGAGCGCCGCCAAGGGGCCTGATAGGGGCAGTGCTGCTTCGCTGAGGCCAACCACCAAACAATCCCCTGACCAGGTGAGACAGGTTTGATCCGATAGTTCAAATTTCATGCAACCTAGGCTCTTTTTGACGTTTCTACGTTTATTAATGTACGGGGTAACTTCCCTGGCGGCTACAGCTGTGACTTGGGAAACAGGTACGTTTGGATCGAGTAGAGCCTCAATCTCGAGGCAGCAATCTAAAAAGAAACCCATGTCGCTGTCTCATGTCTTGATTTTTTTGCTACAACCCTTAGCAGGGCCCCGAGGGCTTTTGTTCTGATTGTTCATCCTCAACCTTGTCGATCTGCCATGCTAAAGCAGCTAAAAGCGAATTTGCCATTATTTGCGATCGCGGGTGTTAGTGCCCTTTCCTTGGGCATTGTCGCGGCCCTGGTGAATACCGTTGTGTCCCCAGAGGTGGCAGAGGTCGGGGAAGAGAGCGCTGGGTTTTTGGGGCTACCGTCCCGGGACCCCTTCGCTAAGCATGATCCAGTGTTGGGGTTGGCGTTGCAGACACCAGGGCAACGGCAAGAGGCCCTGGCCAGCTATGTAGAGGCGAATGATCCGATTAGTCGCAGTCGCTCCCAGTATCTTTTGGCCCAAGATTTAATCAACGCCGATCGAGGCGGCAGCGCCGTTCCTTTGCTGGAGGGACTTGATGCCGAATATCCCACCATGGCCCCCTATAGCTTAATGGCCCTAGAGCAGGCCCAGCGAGCGGCAGGACAGACCGAGGCGGCCCAACAAACCCAGCAACAGCTGTTGAGTGAGTTTGGGGAGGATGGGGCGATCGCCCCGCTACTGTATCGGTTGGGCCAGCAAGATCCAGCCTATGGGGATCAACTGCTGGGGCAATTCCCCGACCACCCCAGATCGGTAGATGTGGCCCATCAACGGCTGACCGCCGATCCCCACCGGGCCGATGCCCTGCCTTTATTGCTGATCATCGCCCGGGCGGGGCTGCATCATCCCCAGGCGGGGGCGGCCCTAGTGCGGCTAAAGACTGAATTCGCTGACCAGTTGCAGCCCGAGGACTGGCAAACCGTAGGCTTTGGCTTTTGGCGGCGCAGTAACTACGCCGAGGCGGGGCCTGCCTATGCCAATGCCCCGGTGTCAGCCCGCAATCTGTACCGAGCCGCCCGTGGCTTGCAAATTGGGAATCAGCGCGATCGGGCGATCGCGCTGTTTAACCAACTGGACCAACAGTTTCCCGACCACCCTGACACCGGGCTGGGGCTGATGCGGCTCACCCTCAGCCTGTCCGACGAAGCCAAACTAGGGGTCTTAGATCAGGTAGTCAACCGCTTTCCCGAGCGGGCCGCCGCCGCTCTGCTAATGCGGGCCAACATCCTGGATAGTCTAGATAGCCCTAGTTCAGCCCAGACCACCCGGGAAATCATCCTGCAAGACTACAGTGACTCAGACGCCGCCGCTGAAATTCGCTGGACCAACGCTCGTAATGCAGCAGACCAAGGGGACTTAGCCACTGCAATTAATTGGGGGCGCCAGGTGCTGGCCCACAGCCCTGATAGTGAAACGGCTGCAGAAGCGGGCTTTTGGACCGGTAGGTGGGCGCACCAACTGGGTGAACCTGCCGTAGCCCAAGAAGCCCTGGAGCAGGTGATTGCCTTTCAGCCTGAGTCTTACTATGCCTGGCGGGCGGCAGCAGCCCTGGGCTGGGATGTGGGGGATTTCAAAACGGTGCGGGCCAAAGTACCGGCGATCGCCCCTCCAGAACGCCGCGCTCCCCTGCCGGTGGGCTCTGATCAACTGCAGGAATTGTACCTCCTCGGCCAAGACCAAAAGGCCTGGGAACGCTGGCAACTGGAATACACTAATCGCCAAGACCCCTCTTCGGAGGAGCGGTTTGTGGACGGCCTGATGCGCCAGGGGGTCGGCGATCACCTGGATGGGATTTACCAAGTGTCTAGCCTGGCCTGGGACATTACCCCAGAAGAGCAAGCGGCTTTTGCAGAATTGGCTGAGCATCCAGACTATTGGCATGGGGTTTATCCCATGCCTTATCGGGATTTGATTGAAACCTGGTCAGCCCAGCGCCAGCTTAACCCCTTGCTGGTGGCGGCATTAATTCGCCAAGAGTCGCGGTTTATGCCCTCTATTCGTTCAGGGGTAGGGGCGGCTGGGCTGATGCAGGTGATGCCCGGGACCGCCGCCTGGATCAAAGACCGGTCCGACATCGACGCCTATAACCTGGACGACCCCCTGGACAATATCAAGCTGGGCACCTGGTATTTAGACTACACCCACCGGGAGTACAACAATCATTCGTTATTTGCCGTCGCCAGCTACAACGCTGGTCCTGGTAACATTGCCCGCTGGATTGAACGGGGCGGCTTTACCGACGACGACGACTTTGCCGAAAAAATTCCCTTCCCTGAAACCCACGGTTATGTCAGGGCCGTGTTTGGCGGCTACTGGAACTACCTGCGCCTCTATGACCCTGCCATTGCCCAAGCGGTCGAGCAACTGCAACGGCGACATGCCGGTTAGTCGGCAGGCGAGTGGTCGAGATGGTATAACCATAACGATGGCGATGGAGCTCGCCGAAACCGCCCAGGGAGTATCCCAGTGAGGGCCGATGGCTCCTACTGTACCGGCTTGTGGCGAAAGGCCAATGGCAGGCGGTAGGGGCTCGCTTGTGATTGGGCTTTGGCTACAGGCTCGCTAGTCCCATGCGTGAGTGGTCGCCAATGTTAGAAAGCATTCTTTTGATATTGCTGGTGGGTTTCTTTGCTGGCCAGATGGCTGGGCGGCTGAAGGTTCCGGCCCTGGTGGGCATGGTTTTGGCAGGCATTGCCTTAGGCCCGCAGGGACAAAATTTACTCAGTCCAGGGGTCTTAGCGGCCACCGATGGGCTGCGCACCATGGCGGTCATGGTGATCTTGATGAAAGCCGGTTTAGGTTTAGATCGCGAAAAGCTGGCCCAGCAGGGGACTGTGGCCCTGCGATTGGGGTTTCTGCCCGCCAGCAGTGAGGTTTTGGCGGTGGCGATCGCCGCTGTTTGGCTATTACAGTTTGATGTAGCTACTGGGTTAATGCTGGGGTGCATCGTGGGGGCCGAGTCCCCGGCGGTGATTGTGCCTGCAATGCTGCGGCTCAAGAGCCTAGGCTGGGGAGTGACCAAGGGTATCCCTGACGCCATTTTAACCGGCAGTGCCCTATCAGACGTGTTGCTGTTGTTGGTGTTTAGCCTGCTCCTCAGCTTTTTGGGACCAGGGGGAGAAGCCGGACTGACTTTACCGGGGGGGCTAACCCTCAGCCCGTTACAACTACTGCCATTGCAGATTGGGCTACAGGTGGCACTGGGGCTGCTGCTGGGCTGGGTTCTGGCCCGGCTGCTCGTAACCTTGCTAGCCCAACAAGGTTGGACCCAAAATGCCATCCAAGACACTCTGGTGGCGGCCAGTTTCGCCCTGCTGCTGGTGGTGTTGGCGGAAAGGATGCCCATTTTCTCGGGCTATTTGGCCGTGATGGCCACCGGCTTTTTTTTGATTGAGTTGGATGCCCCCC
>SLIY01000313.1 GCA_007135385.1 Leptolyngbyaceae cyanobacterium CSSed165cm_216 | reverse complement strand
TTTTCACACATTCGTACAGCACCCCTCGGGTGAGTACGCCCTGCTCAACGGCATTGGCAATGCTGCCACAGCGGCGGATGGTGTTGATTGCCCGCAGGTGGTGGCGGTGGCCGCCGCGCACAGAGGTACCTTGCTTCATGTCTACCCCCAGGGAAGTGCCCAGCAGGGCCTGCTCGATGTCATGCACCGCGATCGCATTTCCCCCCAGCAGCGCTTGCACGTAACCCTGGCGAATCAGCCGTGACAGGTGCTCGCCCCCACCGGTATGGATCACCACCGGGCCAGCCACCACCGCCACTTTGCCACCGCGATCGCGCAACCGGCGCAGTTCCCAGGCCACCTGTTCCACAATCAGCTCGACCCGGCGCTCGCTGGACACCCCAGACCCCATAAAGCTAAATTCCTCTTGCTGGGCGCGATCGCGGCTGATGGTACTACGGACGCTACGAATGCCGTCGTAACCGACAATCACCTGGTCGCCCACCTGTAAATCACGCAACAGCTTACAGATGGCGGTAGGGCTTGTGGATCCCTCGTCCACCACAATGACGCCATCCATCCGCTGGGCCTGCACCCGAATCCACTGCCCCTGCACCCGCACCTCGGTGGGGTAAATGGTGGAACTATAGAAATCATCAGGAGCCACCCCCGCCTGGGTAATGGTCACCAGCCGCGCATCCTGCTGCTCTTCCGGCAGCACCACCGCCCCCAGGTCGATCATCTGGGCCATAATTTCATCCATCACCTCTTGGCTCGGGGCTGACACCCGAATCTCGGTGGTGGATGTGCTCTGGCGCTGTTCCCCCAGGTCAAACTTCAGCACCTGGAAGCTGCCACCCCCTTCCACAATTAAATCCAGGGCCCGATTCACCAGCCCCGCATCCAGCAAGTGGCCGGTCATGGTGACGGTGCGGGCCACAATCCCACTTTCCCCTGTGGGTTCTGGATGAACCGGCTCAGTGACTCGCAGGGTCAAGCACTTGGCGGCTCCCCCGGCCTTGAGAAATTCGGTCAGAGGCGTTTCTACCACCTCAAAGCCCACAGTGGCCAGTCGTGCCTTCAGGTCGTCACTGGCCTGGTTCATAATCACCGTGCGGTCGATATTGACGGCGTTACAGGCGAAGTTGATGGCATCGGGTTCATCGATAGGAATGCGCTTGTCAGCAGGCACCCGCAGTTCAATCAGCCGATTCGAGTACGCATCAAAGGCGGGGGGATAGTACAGCAAATAGCCGCCAGTCAGGGGGCAGAAACAGGTATCCAGGTGATAAAAGCGCTCGTCCATCAGGTGTAGGGACAGCACCTCAATATTCAGCCACTGGGCCACCAGGGCATGGGAATCAAGCTCGGTACGGAAGCCATAGCCCGCCCACAGCCAGCGTCCTTCCCGGTCGAGTAGGGCATCCCCGGCCCCTTCAAAGGGTAGATCCTCTGGCAGGGTATAAACCGTGTTGCCTTGGGCCTCAAACCACTGCTTAAAGAAGGGCTCTTCCCCCTGGCGTTCAGGGTGCAGAAAGCGGCTAAGCACCACCTGGTCCCCCAAAATCAGCCCAGCATTAGCGGTAAACACCATGTCAGGCCAGCCCGGTTGAGGTTTCACCAGGTCCACTTCAGTTCGGCTAGCAATGATTTGATACAGATTTTGCCACTGCTCTTGGGCCCGCTGTTTGGACGAACGATGCACATTACCTTCCATCCATGGGTTAATCACATAGTCCACGTCATAGTGGTGGGGCGCACACATTAGAAAGCGAATGTGGAAAGTCATAGGAATCATGGAGTGGGGAACGAAGGCGAGGCTGTCATAGCAGAACTGACCCTGCAAGGGACCAGAGCCCAAGGCGACACCGCCAAGAGAGCGCCCAAAAAAGCGCCAGGGCAACTTTTCATTTTAGCCCCCAGCGCTTGCGGTTCAGTTTTTCATCGCTAGAAAGGAGAGTCTATTTGTCTCAGCCTTAGACCCGACCTACTGCCCAGAAGGCAGATCAGTAAAGAAGTGGGCTTCAGTTAGCCGGTTACTGGTCATGATCGCGCTGGTCAAGGTTCCATGACGTAGCCGTCGAGCTGTGGCCAGTTGTTGAGCCTCTAGGGAGGGGGCCTGGGCTTGGGCGGAGAGCGAGCCCGGCAAGCTGTAGCTAACCGTATTCATGTCTACCGCAGCAACGGGCACAGGCAGTACCCCAGGGCTGACCAGATCGGCGGCAGCGGCAGGGTTTCCGCCCGAGTCAAAACTGACGGTAACGAAGAAACCCAGCAAGGCCAGTACCAAGGCCAGGCGAATGTCAATTATCTGCAAGCCTTGATAGGCCCAATCCTGAAGCAAGTTCCAAAAAGTCGATGATGATTCTGACTGGTGAGACAACGCAACAAACCTCAACACTACAAGTGGCAAAGGGGAAGTCGTTAACTCACTCGCAGCGACCCAAACCACCCTAAACCTTGACCAGAGCCAGACCTCGACCTGACTCTATAAGATGTATTTATGTAACGTTATACCTATCTTAAGGTTAATTTACAAGCTGTTACATAGCCAACAGTCTTCTCATGCAGGCTGTATCCCCTGTCAGGCATAGCTTAGAGGCTGCATTTAATTTCCAGGCGATTGTCTTTCTTTTGTATAGGGTTAACTCTATGTTTTGTTGAGGCTCACCGTCCTCAGCGTTGCTTGCTCAGGTGATCAAACCGGAGCTCTGTAATACACTGCATGCAGATTTTCCGGTAGGTAGAGCCGTGAGCAGTATGGGCGTCTTCAGGGGCTGTCTAGTTTGTGGCCTACTTGCCCCAACTGGCGATGCTGGCCATCTTGGTTCTGATCACCCGCTATGTGATTGAGTTTGCCAACCAGGTGATTATCGAACTGGGTCGCCATGATGTGTATCCCTGGTTTTATCCAGAGTGGGTGAAGCCCACTGCTCGCTTAGTCTCCTTGACAGTGCCATTTGTCGAGAATCCAACGGACATCTGCTGCTGTACACCACCATTACCCTGGGCTATGACCTACCCTGGCGCACAATCCAACAGGTGCTAATTGACGCCGCCAAGGCCACCCCCCACATCCAAATGGTAACCATTCCACCATCCCTGGGGACTATTTACCGGCTGACTATCAACCCCCTGGATTTGTGATGCAGCTGCCTAGGCAGCCACCGCCTGTGGCATAGGTGGGACACGGCTCCAGGGCAATGGGAGTGGCTTGCTACTGCCGTGTCTTTCTACTATGGCTGCGCCTGCAACGTCACCCATTCAGCCACCCCGTCCGCCAATACCTCGGCCACCTGCTGCTGGGCTGCGGTGTCCATAATCCACTCAAACTCAAAGGGATTGGTCATAAACCCAATCTCTAGCAGCACCGAGGGGGCGACATGGGGACGGGTGAGGGCCAGGTTGTTCCAAAACACACCGTAGGAGGGGCGATCCAGCCTATCCACCAGGTAGTCGTGCAGAAATTGCCCCAGGCTATGGGACTGGGGATGGAACCAAAAGGCTCCTACCCCGGCGGTGTTAAGGGCATCGCCGTCGTCGGGGAGGGCATTGTAGTGAATACTCAAGGCCAGGGTGGGTTCGTCCCGATTAATCTGCTCGGCCCGAGCCCCAGGGCCGCTTTCGCTGTCATCGGTACGGGTCATAATCACTGTGGCCCCTCGGGCTTCGAGGGCGGCCTGCAGCCACAGGGATAGATCCAAATTGACCGCTTTTTCGGGGGTGCCGTCGGGGCCTCTGGCCCCGAGCTCATCGCCGCCGTGGCCGGGGTCCACCAAAATCGTGGTGCCTTGCAAGGGGCGGTTCCCGGTCAGGTCAGGGGGATGCTTGACTGCCAGCACGAGGGTCGTGTCGTCGTAGCGGAGTTTGTAGCCCCATTGCTGATCCGTCTTGAAGCGCAGATGGTACTGGGCCTGATCGGGCAGGGTGGGATACCAGTCGAGCCGTTCGATCACGCCGTCCCCTGTGACAAAGATGGTATCGGTTTGGGGAATGGTGTTGTGCAGGGTGAGACTGAGGGTATCGCTGCTTTGGTTGACGGTGACTGGCACAGGTACTTGCAGCGGAAACAAAATTTCGGTCCAGCCGGGAACCTGGCGGGAGGTGATGCCGCGAATCTGCGATCGCGCCGGCCCTGTCCCTGTGTAAACCTCCGTTTCTGCGGCCCGAATCCAACCGCCGTAGTCGAGGCGTAACCAGTCGCCCGCCCGCCCGGTGATGGCAGCGCGGGTGCCCTGGGGCAGGGGGGTTAGGCGCGAGTAGCTGGTGCCGGGGCCGGTGCGGGCCACCCCAGCGGTCACCGTGACCTCCGCCAGCTCAAACTGGTTAGGATCCAGAATGCGAATCTCCCCAGGGGCCTGGGCGGTGACGACGTCTCCCTGGTAGGTCAGTTGATAGGTGGGACGTCCCAGAGACCCAGGCTGTGGGGCTTGGAAACAGGCTTCATAGCTCTGAGGGGCCTCGGTAGAAAAGGGATCGACCCGGGAGGTGAGCACCGCATAGTTGGGGGGCAGCATTAGCTGCCCGTCCTGGGGCAGGAGAGAGTAGGTTTGACCGGCTAAGTCTGCGGTGACGGTGGCGTTGGCTGGGGCTACAGCTCCCAGGCAAACCAAATCCCCCGGTTGGCGGTCTAGCTCAGCGCCAGGCATCAGGCTACCCTCGGCAAAGCCCAGGCTATCCGGCAGGGTAGGACCAGGGGCAATACGGGTAATGGTCAGGGTCAGGGTCTCATCCCCCTGGCTGAGGGTGAACTGATTTTCCCCCATCTGCAGGGGCAGACTGGGGGCAAAATGACCCGACTCACTGCGAGGGTCGATCGGTTCGCCGTTGATTAGCACCGGTTGGTCCGGGGAGGCGGTGCCGATAAAGAAAATTTGGTGGGCGGTGGTCTGGTGATCGGCGGGGGGATAGACCAAGGTGATACCGTCACTGGCCACCGCTGGGCTGACCACCGCGACACCCACCCCCAGCAGGGCTAACCCCTGGAAAAACAACTTGCCCATGACAGTCCTGAACAGCTACCTTGCCAGTCTACGACGGGGCGATCGCCCCTTGGCAAGCCTAGGGCGTTAAAATCTGCTGACGGTGTTGCTCTGGCTGAGACGCCATCTCCCAGGCGGATGCCCGGGCTACCGTACAGACCCCTGCCACCGAAATCCCAGCTCGTCCCAGGGCGTGGGCCGCCGCCTGGACGGTAGCCCCAGTGGTAAAAATGTCGTCTAGTAACCACACTGAGGTATGTCGCAGTCGAGCCACCAGAGCCGGGTTGACGGCAAAGGCTTGGATCAAGTTGGCTTGCCGCTGCTGTCGATTCAGTCGGTGTTGAGCTTCGGTAGCCAACACCCGCTGTAGTCCCTCGGGGTAGTGGGGCAGCCGGGTCTGGCGACAAAACCCCTGGGCGATCAGGGCCGCCTGATTGAAACCCCGCTGCTGTAGCCGGGTGGCATGGAGAGGGATTGGCACCACCACCGGTTGCCGTCCCTGGGCAGGCCGGGCCAGATGCTGTAACCAGGTGCGACCCAGCTCGTGGCCCAGCATGGCCGCCAGGCCAGTCTGGTGTTCGTATTTCAAGCGGCGCAGGGCCTGGCGTAGGCTGCCATCATACGAGCCCCAACTCAAGACCGGCAGGCTCGCCTGGCTATTATCGAGGGGATGAGGTAATTGGCATTGACGGATCTGACGCTCACAGCTAAGACAAAGCGGGCCAGGGGCCGATCGCTGACAAAGACTGCACGGCTTGGCTAAAAACAATCCCAACAGCTGCTGTTTTCCCTGGGATATGGCCCTATGGACTGCCCCGAGTTTCTCCACCATATTGCCCCTGACCTGATGACGGTTAATCGGTTCCATTCTGGAAAGAGCTGGCGGCCATGGACAGGGTGAAACTATGGAAGTTTTGTACCAAACCCAGGGAAAGAGGTATGCGATCGCAGGAATTGAGTTTAGAGTTAAGGTAATTATGATTTGTTTACCCAAGCCTACCCTCAGAGCTGACACCAGATAGGGGTGACCTGGTGAGGTTACCGGTTGGCTGTGTATCTCATCATCTGTACCTATAAGATTCAGATAATTTTCGACCATTTGACCATCTAAAACGAGGTTAAGGCTGCTATGGCCAACTATCATGCCTGGCAAACCTCAACCTCATTTATAAACCTCATTTAGTTAAACCTTAGGGTTTTCCTGGTCACTCTTCATTCCCTTGGTATGGAACGGTTTCGACACCTGGATGAGCTCTGCCGAGATGATCTGCCCGTGGTAGGTTTCAAGGCGTTTAACTTAGGGCAGCTGAAGCAAGCTGGCTTGCCTGTAGCCGATGGTTGGGTATTGCCGGCCACCGTTTGGTGGGACTATCTCAAACAGGTGACCTGGCCAGCGGACGCCCTCCCTAACCGGCTAGCCCAGCTGGATATCAGTGCGGCTCAGCAGCTGCAACAGATTAGTCAGGCTTGGCAAGGGGCCTTCAAAGCGACCGCTCCTCCAGCGGTGGCTGGTCCACCTGGGGAGTTGGCCGCCCAGGGTTGGATGTTGCGGGCCTCATTAGGGTTAAGGACCAGCCCTCCCCCCCCACTAAGCCAAGGGGCGCTGCCAGCGGTGATGACAACGGCTACGCAGAATTTTGCCCTGGGGATCCAACAGTTTTGGGGCCAAGCCTTGGCCGCCAGCAACCTCTTGATCTGGCAACGTTACTGTCAGCAGTTAGGGGAGTTGGAATTAGCGACCCTGGTGATGCCGATTTATCCGGCTTTGGCCGCTGGCACCCTGGAGCTTGGGCCTAAGACAGCTGATATTGCGGTCGTGCAGGGGTTGGGCCTGACCCTCAGCCGGGGTGAAGCAATGCCAGCCCTGGGTCGGATCCAGTTTCCCCATCAGGACCAGGTGCAGTGGCAGGCGGGCTACCAAGATCAGCACTACGGCTGGGAGGCGAAGCCCGCTGGGGAGGCGATCGCCACTGCCTTAACCATCACCAAACGGCAGGACAGCACCCTGACGGGTAAGACCCTGGTCACGCCAGACCAAATTGCAATGTTGCTCGCCCTAGGCGAACAGGCCCAACAGATCTTGGACTCCTCGACCATTCGCTTGGAATGGCTCCTGTGTCCTGGCTTAGCCGGGCAGCCAGCCGCTTTGCTGCTGACCCAGGCGGACCCAGTTCCCGGCACCCCCGCCCCACCCCTGCCGACCCTAGAGAAACCTCAGCTACCGACCGTGAGCACAGTGGTGCAGGGGATTGGCGCGTCGTCGGGACGGATCAAGGGCGTAGCCATCGTCGCTTCACGGCCGCAGGATCTGCCAGACCCACTACCAGCGGGCAGCATTGTGGTGCTCCCTGATTTGCAACCCGACGTATTTCTGCGGTTGCAAGCGGTAGTCGGTATTGTCACCGAGCAAGGGGGGGCCACTTGTCATGCCGCTATTCTGGCCCGGGAAATGGGGGTGCCCGCTGTGGTGGGGGCACCCCAGGCGACCCAAATTTTGGCGCACCAATCACCCATTTGGCTGGATGGCGATCGCGGCATTGTCTATGGTCTAGAGGCGATCGCGCCCCAAACCGCTCGAACTACGCCTAGCCTGACGACCCCCACCACCCTTGCCCTAGGTTCCACAGAACGGTATGCTGACTTGCGGACCAAAGTGATGGTCAACCTCAGCCAGACCCAGCGGTTATCGGCCCTGGCCGTTGACTCGATTGACGGAGTAGGACTGGTGCGATCGGAGTGGTTATTGTTGGACGTGCTGGAAGGACGGCACCCCTGGCACTGGGTGAATCAGGGACAGGAAGCGGAACTGCAAGACCGCATTCAGCAAAAGTTGGAACCGATTTTACAAACCCTGGGATCAAAGCCCGTGCGCTACCGGACACTCGATCTGCGATCGCATGAGTGGCAAGCCCTAGAAGGCAGTCCCTCGGCAGAGCCCAACCCTATGCTAGGACTGCGAGGCAGCCTCAGCTACAACCTTGACCCTCGCCTGTTTCAAGTGGAGTTGTCAGCCCTCGCTCACTTACAACGGGCTGGCTACAGTAACCTCCAGCTGATTCTACCTTTTGTGCGCACCGTGGAAGAAGTCATGGCTTGCCGCCAACTGATCACGCAAACGGGGCTGACGGATGATCCTGGCTTTGCCCTGTGGATCATGGCTGAAGTACCGTCGGTGCTATTTTTGCTACCAGCCTACGCCCAGGCCGGAGTGCAAGGCATCGCCATTGGCTCTAACGACCTCACCCAGTTACTACTAGCCGTCGATCGCGACCAACCCACCCTAGCGTCAGCCTATGACGAGCGTCATCCAGTGGTACGCATGGCCATGGCCCACCTGATCGAATCGGCCCGCCACTGTGGCATGGTATGTTCCATCTGTGGTCAGGCCCCGGTGCGCCATCCCGAGCTCATTGCCGACCTGGTGGCTTGGGGAATTAACTCCATTTCCGTAGAGGCGACAGCCCTGTCGTTTACCCTGGAAGCGGTATGGCATGCAGAGCATACACCTAAGGGGTAGCAGCAGAATCTGGCCGTCGTAGCCAGATCCCTCGCAGACCTGCCGCCCGAGCCCCTTCAACATCGTCTGCCCGACTGTCCCCCACATGCCAAGCCTGGGCACTATCACAGTGGTGCTTTTGTAAAGCCGTCGCAAAAATCAGCGGGTCGGGCTTCGCCACACCCGCCTCTGAGGAAATAGTAATAGAGCTGAAATAGTCTCCCAGGTTCAGTTCTACCAAAACCCGATAGAGACGGGAATCAAAGTTCGAGATAATTCCCAGATCAATCCCCTGTTGCTGCCAGCGCTTTAAAGCCGCTAAAACATCGGGGTAAACCACCCACGGGGCCGCTGTAGCGAAGTGGGCATATAAGTCTGCAAAGAATCCATCAAAATCAACAAACCGATCGATCACCCCAGCACTGCTAAAGGTTTGCTGGGCAATGGCCCGCCACCAATCATATTCCTGCTGAGGTACCCTCAGCGGCTCAATCCCCGGAAAAGCCATCTCCGGAGCAGCTTGAAAGGCTCTAAAAAAAGCCTGATTTAGGGCCTTAGGCTCGGCCTCAATACCATGCTGTCGGGCAATATCGCTGTAGATCTGACCAACGCTACCAGCCACCCCAAACAGAGTACCAACAGCATCTAGAAAAATGACTTGGGGCTTCTGTCCAGAGGGCATGGCGAAACGGAAAGGCGTCAACAGCTCTAGCTTACGGGGAAATGAGGATTAGGGCTACAGCTTCGAGATGCAGCGATGATAGCTATGACGCTTTCCCAGAGGATTGTCCTTACTCGTTTACCCAGGCTCTTACCCCAGACTTTTTGCCTTAGGAGGCTGTATGGATGGCGAGCATGGCCCGCCATCCACATTTGCAGGCGCTTTTTTAGGAAAAAGCTATTCCATCAGCAGGGTTTTGGTCAGAATGACCATCCACGTCTGGGCGGGGTGGGGCGGCTGGGCCTCGGCGGGGCTGGACGGCACGGGGATAGGGTCGCTCCAGTCGTTGGGGTCGACATAGCCGAGAGCGTGGAGAATTTTGATCGTCCGGTTTAGGGCGGGTAGGCTGCCGTAGAGCAGATGGCGCACCGGCGGTTGTGAACTGTTAGCAGACGGCGGCAAGTTGGACGCTGCGCCAGCGCCCGGTTCCAGGTATGGCAACATCGGTTC
>SLIY01000371.1 GCA_007135385.1 Leptolyngbyaceae cyanobacterium CSSed165cm_216 | reverse complement strand
GTAGCAGGGCAGCACCGACAAAAAACCCCACCCCCTTCAAGGCATTCTTAGATCCTGTTAGGACCGCTACCCACTTAAATAATCGCGATGCGGCTTCCTTGGGCACCACCAGGCGAATGGCGCTCTTAGAGCTCATCTTCGTCAGGTCTTTGGCAATGCCAGAAAAAGCCTGGGCCGCCATCACATACCCCACCTGTACCGGCACCACCCAGTCAGGATTCAGCAAGGCCAGCATCACCAGGGCAAACACCTGTAAGCCAATGCCCCCATATAGCGTCAGCCGCAACCCCACCTGGGAGCCAATCCAGCCACCCAGGAAATTGGTCACCACGCCAAAAATCTCATAAAAGAGAAACAGCATGGCAATTTCAAAGGAGGTGTAACCTAACACATGGAAGTGCAGCAGCACCATCATCCGTAGGGCCCCATCGGTGATGGTGAAGCCCCAGTAGGCTGCAGTGATGATGGCGTAGTTGCGTAGGCTAGCGGGTTTGAAGGTGGAGGGGGACATGGGGGAAGGGGGGAAGAGGGAAAAACGAAGACCGAAAAGGGAAGACCGAAAAACGAAGGGGGAAAGGGTAGAGGCAGACCTATGCGTCTGCCCTGTTTCGGGGAATGGGGTGATTAGGCTAGGGCCTAGCAGTTCAGAGGCTTTGGGCCACTTTACGGGCCAAGTCTGCCATCCGGCAAGAGTAGCCCCACTCGTTGTCGTACCAGGCCAGAATCTTCACTTGGGTACCATCCACCACCATGGTGGACAAGGCATCGATAATGGACGATCGCGGGTCGTCCTTGTAATCCACAGACACCAGCGGGCGCTCTTCATAGCCCAGGATGCCATGCAGAGGGCCATCGGCGGCCTGCTTCAGCAGTTGGTTCACCTCAGCCACCGTGGTGGGTCGGCCCACTTCAAAGACGCAGTCCGTCAGCGAGGCATTTAGCAGGGGGACCCGCACGGCTAGGCCGTTGAGTTTGCCTTTCAGCTCTGGATAAATTAGGGTGATCGCCGTCGCTGAGCCAGTGGTGGTGGGAATCAGCGACATACCCGTGGCCCGAGCACGGCGCAAGTCTTTGTGGGGAGCATCCACGATGGTTTGGGTATTGGTGTGGTCATGGATAGTGGTGATCACCCCGTGGCGAATCCCTAAACTCTCGTGAATCACCTTCACCACAGGGGCCAGGCAGTTGGTGGTACAGGAGGCTGCTGTCAATAGGTGGTGCTGGGCCGGATCGTAATGGTGATCATTGATGCCATAGACCACGTTCAGTGCCCCTGCTTTCACGGGGGCGGCAACGATCACCTTCTTGACCCCATGTTGATAGTAGGGGTCTAGCAAGGCCGGAGTACGAAACTTACCCGAGCATTCGAGCACCAGGTCTATGCCATGGTCCGCCCAGGGAACAGCACCAGGGAACGCCTCGCTACTGAAGCTCAGCGGGATGCCATCGATGGTGACTTTTTCGTCCCCAGCGGCAACCACATCCGGCCCCCAGCGACCATGGACCGAGTCAAATTTCAGCAGATGGGCAGCAGCGGCAGTCCCGCCTTTAACGTCATTAATGTGGACGAACTCCAGCTCTGGATAGCCCCAACCTGCCCGTAACACTAACCGGCCAATGCGGCCAAAGCCATTGACGGCAACTCTCACCATAATGATTGGATTCCAAGCGTGAACTGATGGCAGACCATGGCCCTGGTTTAGGGGCAGGCTGCGATCGTAAACCAATCATTTCAAAAAAAGTTGTTTTGTCAAGTTGTCTAGATCACAATGAAAACCCCTAGGGCGGTGGGAGGCGGCCTAGGGGTATCGGGTTGCAGGTATCGGGTATCGAGTTTCAGGTATCGAGTTTCAGGTATCGGGTTTCAGGCTCCGGCATCCCCTCCTGGGAGGGGTAGGGGTGGGTTATCCGGTTGTCGGGCTCCTAGCACCCAACACCTGTCCCCTGCTACCTCAACCTAGTGTCCCGAGGGCGGATCACCACTAAATGGCTGAACCCCTGTATTGGGATAGTCGTCGTGGGTGGGGCCGAACAGCTCCAGAATGGCTTCCACCAGATCGCCCAAAAAGCCTTTCTGTTCTTTGATCACCGGCAAAGCCTGGCGCACATGGTCGGGGGAAAAGTCGTAGCCTTTCGTTTCTCCTAAGTTAATTAACTCACGTTGATCGTCGATGGCCTGCACCTGACTCTTGAGATCAGGATCCTGAGCGGCCTGCTGTAGAAATGAGAGTGCATTTTCCTTAGACATGGTTATGACTCCGAGTAACTGGGTCGGGCTGAGGTGGGATCGTCTGCGCATTGACCATTTCCTGCCAGGGTCAAATTCACCTCTAGTGTCACCCCTAGTGTCACCCTAGAGTTGCCGAACGGGGATCAGACTCAACAGAACCTTGCATTTCTTGAAACATCGCAACTCCGCGGTGTCTTTGATGCCCCCAAGCGCTGCAGAGCGCTAAAGGTGGTCAAGCATTTGCCGCAAAGGAGGCTAGCAAGATACAATAGGTTAAGGAATGTTAATACTTTTCTGAGAAAAATTTAACATCCTGTCCATTTTGACACAGGCCTCAGGCTAAGGTTTTATTCACAACCGACTCAACCGTAGTCGGGAGTGAGGTTCTCCCCACTGCTGAGTACAAGTGTTTCCTTGTAAAGTATTAATAAGTTAGTTGTTGTCTTAGCCCTTATTTTTCCTCATTAATCACTTTTTTCTCCTCAGCCCACTAGCGGATTACTAAACACCATGTTTGAACATTTCACCAACACGGCGATCGCGGTCATCATGAAGGCCCAAGAGGAAGCTCGGCGCCTACGTCACAACTTTGTAGGCACTGAGCAGCTGCTGCTGGGCTTGATTAAGGAAGAGTCCACGGTATCCGCCAAGGTGTTAGGGGAATTTGGCATCAATTTAAATGATGCTCGTGCCGAGGTGGAAGCCATCATCGGTCGGGGTAGCGGCAGTGTGCCCCCTGAAATTCCGTTTACGCCGAAGGTAAAGCAAGTTTTTGAGCAGGCTTTTCAAGAGGCGCGTCGCATGGATGCCGCCTACATTGAGCCTGAGCATCTATTGTTGAGCCTGACCCAAAGTACTGAGAGCGTGGCCTATCGAGTCATGACTAACTTGGGAGTTGAACCTACTAAGGTTCGTACCCGCATCATTCAAGAAATGGGTGAAGCGGCGGCGGTACCTGCTGGTGGTCGTGAAAGTCGCGAGGGGGGCCGCAAGGCGGGCAAAATTTTGTCTGAGTTTGGCACTGACCTGACAGCCCTAGCCGCCACAGGTAAGATCGACCCGGTCATTGGTCGAGCCCAGGAAATCGAGCGGGTGGTGCAAATTCTGGGTCGTCGCACCAAGAATAACCCCGTTTTGGTGGGTGAGCCAGGGGTGGGTAAAACGGCGATCGCCGAAGGCTTAGCCCAACGTATCGCTAACCAAGATGTCCCTGAAGCTTTAATCTCCAAGCGGGTGATCAGTCTGGATATGGGGTCTTTGGTCTCGGGTACCCGGTTTCGGGGCGACTTTGAAGAGCGCTTAACCCAATTGGTACAGGAAGTGCGGGAAGATTCTGATGTCGTACTGGTGATTGATGAAATTCACACCCTGATTGGGGCTGGTTCCCTGGAAGGGGGCATGGACGCCGCCAATATGTTGAAACCAGCCCTAGCCCGGGGAGAAATGCAGTGTATTGGGGCCACGACCTTAGATGAATTTCGTAAGTACATCGAGCGGGATGCTGCGCTGGAACGACGCTTTCAGCCGGTAACGATCAATCCCCCCTCGGTGCAGGAAACTATCGAAATTTTACAAGGGGTGCGCAGCCGTTACGAACAGTTCCACCAGGTTACCTTTACCGATGAAGCTTTAGAGGCCGCCACGAAGCTGGCCGATCGCTATATCAGCGATCGCTTCCTACCCGACAAAGCGATCGATTTAATTGATGAAGCTGGTTCCCAGGTAAAACTGCGGTTTATGCCCAAGTACCCCTCCAAGGAGCTGAAGCAGCAACTACGTCAGGTTAATAAAGCCACCGACGAAGCGATTCAAATGCAGGACTTTGGCCGTGCCAAAACGCTGACCGATGAGCGTCAGGCCCTCCTACAACAACTGCAAGCTGATATTCCTGAGTATGGGGAAGCGGCCGCGGGTACCCTGCCCCCTCAGCCTGTGGTTGACGAAGAGAATATTGCTGATATCGTTGCCAGTTGGACAGGCATTCCAGTCAACCGGATGACAGAAACCGAAGCTGCTCGCCTGATGCACTTAGAAGATATTTTGCACGAGCGAGTGATTGGTCAACACGAGGCTGTGATGGCCGCCTCAAAGGCCATCCGTCGAGCCAGATCGGGGCTTTCCAGTGCCGATCGCCCCATCGCTAGCCTAGTGTTTTCTGGCCCCACTGGGGTGGGTAAAACTGAATTATCTAAGGCTCTAGCTATCGCCTTGTTTGGCTCAGAAGACGCGATGATTCGGTTGGATATGTCTGAATTTATGGAAGGACATACCGTATCTAAGCTGATCGGTTCCCCGCCAGGATTTGTGGGCTATGACGAAGGGGGCCAACTGACTGAGGCGGTGCGCCGCCAGCCCTATTCCGTCATTTTGATGGATGAGATTGAGAAGGCCCACCCCGAGGTGTTTAACCTGTTGCTGCAGGTGCTAGAAGATGGCCGACTAACTGATGCTAAAGGGCGGGTGGTCAGCTTTAAAAATGTGCTGATCATCATGACGTCGAACATTGGTTCCCAGGTGATCGAGAAAGGCGGCAGTGGTCTCGGCTTTGATTTAGCCACTACCGATGCGGCTACCAGCCAGTACAACAACATCCGTAACCTGGTGAATGAAGAGATGAAGCAGTACTTCCGCCCAGAACTACTGAATCGTCTGGATGAAATTATTGTGTTCCGTCAGCTGACCCAGGCAGAGGTGAACCAAGTGGCTGACCTGATGCTTGATCAGGTTAACCAGCGCCTGGCCGATCGCCAAATCCAAGTCGCTTTATCAGAAGCGTTTCGGGCCAAGCTCGCTACTGAGGGTTACGACCAGCGCTATGGGGCTCGCCCCATGCGGCGGGCGATCGCCCGACTGGTCGAAGATCCCCTGGCTGAAGCTATTTTGGCCGGAGACCTGGAATCCGGTGATCGCGCCCTACTGGATGTGAATGAGGCTGGGGATCCGGTCGTTACGCCTGAGCGTCAGCCCGCCATGGCTGGCATGGGGTAGGTCTCCCCTAGGCTGAGGCTAGTGAACTAACTCTACTGAGATCGGCTGAGATTTGAATATTAGCGGTGGGTACCTTAGCTATCCACCGCTTTTTGATCGTGTCAACGCTTTGAAACCGCTGGGGTTAACGGTAGGATAACCCTGAAACCCTCATCCCCCCTCCAATAATCCCATGGTGAATCTTCCCCCCGAATTCCCCGACTCTGCCGATCCCAACGAGCCGCGTCCAGCGACTGGCGACACTTCCAGGCGCAATCGCCGCACCCTCGACTTTGATGAGTTGGTGGCTTTGGTGCTGGCTTTGTTAGGTATAGGGGCGATTTTCTGGTGGGGGATAAGTCGAAATGACACCTTCGCGGCTCAGGCATTACTACGGCGCCAAGTTGACGAGGCTGTTCCCCGTTTGTTTGGGCCCACAGAGGAAACAACGCCTGAGCGATTTCAGCCCCGCAGCTTAGAACCAGGTCAACGGCGACCGACCGTGGCACCGCAAGATAACAATTCCCAAACCCGAGAAGGGGGGCTACCGAGTCTCGGTCGTCGTTCTGATCAGCCTAGGCGAGCGGTATCACGAGGAGTAGCTGAACCGGAGACGACACCAACCGCCCCGGCGGCTAACTCTGCGGCTGTCCTTCCCCCCCTGGATATTTCGGACGTCCCGGAAAGTCATTGGGCTTACCCCTTTATTGTGGCCATGTATGAGGCTGGCTATTTACCTGACTTTGCCTCGGGGCAATTTGAACCAGATCTAGCCTTGAGCCGTGGGGATCTAGCCCTGCTGATCGATCAGGCGTTTGGCGATCAACCTGATCCGGCTACCGCTGAGTTTAGTGATGTGTCGAGTGCTGACCCGGTAGCCCCCGCCATCGATCAAGCGGTTGCTAAAGGGTTCATGAGTGGCTATCCAGAAGGGGATTTTCGCCCAAACCAACTGGTCCCTCGCTATGAAGTGCTGGTTAGTCTAGCAGCAGGGCTAGATCTGCCCGATGCCTCTAACCCAGACCAAACCCTACAAGCGTTTGTCGATACTGAGGCCATGCCCGAGTGGTCCAGAAATCCGGTGGCCGCAGCGGCGGAGAATGCTCTGATTATCAACTACCCCAATCGCGACCAATTACGGCCAACGGCCACGGCTACCCGAGCTGAAATCGTGGCTATGCTCCACCAAGCCCTGGTTAACCAAGGGGAGCTACCGCCAGTGGCGTCGGACTATGCTGTGCCAGCCCTTTAGGGGGGAATAGGGAACTAGGTATCGGGTGACAGGGGGCGGGTATACGGTTTGCGGTTCCCGGTTTACCTTGCTACACCTTGCACCGTATACCGGACACCCGATACCTGATACCCGAAACCCAATATCCTATTCCCTATTTCTTGATCCCACCGTCTGATAGACTGGGAAATTGAGATTGGGAACGTGGAACTAACTAAATATAGGCAGTTTGGAGGATTTATCCCGTGGAAAGTACCCTCGGACTTGAGATTATTGAGGTGGTCGAACAGGCGGCGATCGCATCATCTCGCTGGATGGGCAAAGGCGAAAAAAATATTGCCGACCAGGTGGCTGTAGAAGCCATGCGGGAGCGTATGAATCAGATTCACATGCGTGGCCGCATTGTGATTGGCGAGGGGGAACGGGACGATGCACCGATGCTCTACATCGGTGAAGAAGTAGGCATCTGCACCCAGCCAAACGCCACCGATGTCTGCAACCTTGACGAGTTGATGGAAATTGATATTGCTGTTGACCCCTGTGAAGGCACTAATTTGGTGGCCTATGGTCAAAATGGCTCCATGGCGGTGCTGGCCATCTCTGAAAAGGGGGGGCTATTTGCGGCTCCTGACTTTTACATGAAAAAGTTGGCTGCTCCGCCCCAGGCCAAAGGCAAAGTTGACATCAACAACTCTGCCACCGAAAACCTGAAAATTCTGGCTGAGTGTTTAGACCGGTCCATCGACGAATTGGTGGTGGTGGTGATGAAGCGCGATCGCCACAACGATTTGATCAAAGAAATTCGTGATGCTGGTGCCCGCGTTAAGCTGATCGGTGATGGGGACGTAGGCGCGGCCATCTCCTGTGCCTTTTCCGGCACCAACACCCATGCCCTGATGGGGATTGGTGCTGCGCCCGAAGGGGTGATTAGTGCGGCCGCTATGCGGTGTCTGGGAGGCCACTTCCAGGGCCAGCTAATTTACGACCCTGCGGTGGTGAAAACTGGGCTGATTGGCGAAAGCAAGGAAGCTAACATCGCTCGCCTGCAAGAAATGGACATCACTGACCTTGATAAGGTCTACGACACCGACGAATTGGCCTCTGGAGAGACCGTACTTTTTGCGGCCACCGGCATTACCTCCGGTGAATTGATGAATGGGGTACGCTTCTTCCATGGCGGGGCTCGTACTCAGTCTTTGGTCATCTCTAGCCAATCCCAAACGGCCCGTTTCGTGGACACCATCCACATGTTCGATCAGCCCAAGACCCTGCAAATCCGATAGGCTCTCCACTGGGCTTGTTACCCTAGAGATGCGGTAGCTCCGCATCTCTTTTTTTTTGCCTATCGTTTGATGGACTTTTGTTGAGTTTCCTTGAGTCGGGTCCAATTTATCTCTAAGTTCAAACATATTGGCTTTTGTGTCTGGGGTAACGTTGATATTGATAGCGTCTATGTCTTAGGGGTTCTATCGAGTCTTAGCGGTTTTACCGAACCAAGCACCCTACCCCCGGTACGCCATAAATAGGTGAATCACTAAACGCGTGGAGGAAGAATGAATATCGCCGTAATTGGCCTGAGCCACAAAACTGCCCCGGTTCATATTCGCGAAAAACTTAGCATTCCGACGGCTCAGACAGGAGACGCGATCGCCCATCTCACCCATTGCCCTCACCTGGACGAAGTATCCATCCTCAGCACCTGTAATCGTCTCGAAATCCACATCGTCACCGAAGACACCGAGCAAGGGGTTCGGGAGGTGACTCAGTTCTTAGCCGATCACAGCGGTCTTCCTCTGCCAGAATTGCGTCAGCATCTGTTTATTCTGCTCCACCAAGATGCCGTTACTCACCTGATGCGGGTGGCGGCTGGCCTCGATAGTCTGGTGCTGGGGGAAGGCCAAATCCTTTCTCAGGTGAAACATGCCCACCAGCTGGCCCAGCAACACAAAAGCAGTGGCCGCATCCTCAACCGTTTACTCAAGCAGGCGATTACCGCTGGTAAACGGGTGCGCACCGAAACCAGCATTGGTACTGGGGCCGTATCCATTAGCTCGGCGGCCGTAGAACTGGCTCGGCTAAAGGTGCCCCACCTGGGTCAGTGCCATGTCAGCATTCTGGGAGCCGGTAAAATGGCGCGCCTGCTGGTGCAGCACCTGCTGGCCAAAGATACGTGCACCATCACCATCCTCAACCGCACCATCGATCGGGCTAACGAGTTGGCCAAGCAGTTTAGCGATGGTGATATTCGCACCGGCACCCTAGACGCCATGATGGAGACTGTACAGTGCTCTGATGTGGTGTTCACCTGTACCTCTGCCACGGAACCGCTGCTGCACCGCGACAACCTGGCGCCCGTTCTGGATGCCAGCCGTAACCTGATGGTGTTCGACATTTCAGTGCCCCTCAACGTCCATGCCAACGTGAACGAGCTGGAGCGGGTGTTTGCCTTTAATGTGGACGATCTAAAAGCCGTAGTGGCCAAAAACCAGGCCAGCCGCCGCCGTATGGCCATGGAAGCTCAGTTGCTGCTGGATGAAGAGGTGGACAGCTTTATGGACTGGTGGCGTTCCCTGGATACCGTAGTTACCATCAGCAGTCTGCGTAACAAGGTTGAATCCATCCGCGAGCAAGAGCTGGAAAAGGCCCTATCTCGCCTGGGTAGCGAGTTTGCCGACAAGCACCAAGAGGTGATTGAAGCTCTGACCCGGGGGATCGTCAACAAAATCCTCCACGACCCCATGGTGCAGCTGCGGGCCCAGCGGGACATTGAAGCCCGTAAGCGGGCGATGCAAACCCTGCATGTGCTGTTTGACCTGGAGACCGCCTCCAACGAGAAATACAGCTAACCCCCTATGCCCCGCTGGTTTAATATCGCTAGCCCCTGCAACCCAGCTATCCACTACGTGCTGCCCGCCACCGAACGGTTGCCCAATATGGAGCGGCCTCTGGCTTAGCAGGGGTAGTTGGTCATTTTTGACTGGTGGGCTGGGCTGGGACCGATTAGCGATCGCACCACCGTAGAGCCAGCATTCAGCTTTTTTATGGCAACGGTACCGTTGCCATTCTTGTCATTCTGATGCCAGGACAGGACCATGAATTCTTCAAGTCGGTACGCTATATCACTTGGGCTCCAGTGGCTACCGCCGAGTTGAGCGCAGTGAACTGCCTGAATTAGTAGACTTGGATGGGGACTTGCTCTCTCG
>SLIY01000069.1 GCA_007135385.1 Leptolyngbyaceae cyanobacterium CSSed165cm_216 | reverse complement strand
GGGTCTTGGGCTACCAGCAGGGCGGCGCGATCGCAGGTAAACTCGGCACACCGCACCCACTCCATGAGCTGGCTTTGCAGGTTTTGGGCCAGTACCTCCCCCAGCGGCAGTTGGCTGGCCGCCAAGGTGATCAAGTTAGCCAGGGTGAGATAAATGCTGTGGTCACATTTCAGGTGGCCCAGTTCGTGGGCAATCACCGCTTGGGTTTCGGCTGGGGTCAGCAGCTCTATCAGCGAGGTGTGGATGACAATAAAAGGCCGCTCCCCCCGCATGGCAAAGGTGTAGGCATTGGGCACCGGATGTTGGCGCACATACAGCTGAGGCGGATCCAAATCGAGAATTTGGCAGGCTTCGATCAGCGCTTGATATAGGGCGGGCAGTTGGCGATCGCTGACTTGCAGACTAGTGGACAAATTCTCTAAATGAAAAAACTGCTCTGCCAGAGGGGATATCACCATCCGCACCAGCACATCGAGCCCCGGCAACTGTTTCAGGGCGCGGGTCGCTTCTAAGTCAAGGGGGTGGCGAAACTGATCAGCCCGCAGCCCTAGTAGGAGAGTTTTGCCGGTCATGGGTTTAGGATATATGTACCCTTCATATTTATGGTAGCGCGTCTTTTCTTTTGATCTCTAAGTCGAGTAAAATCATTGACTAAACCGGCCTAGCCCCCAACCTATGACCTTGCCTTGTGAGGACTGAATGTGACGTTTCAGGAATTCGGCCTATTGTTGATGTCAATTATGGCCAGCACGTTTGGGCAACTGTTCCTAAAGCTAGGGGCACTACAGTTGGGCAAGGTCACCAGTGCTAATGTCCTTACCCATATTCTCAGCATTGCCACTACCCCAGCCCTGTTGATAGGGCTGATGGCTTACGGCGTTGGTGCCATTGGCTATATCCTGCTACTCACCCGGGTCAACCTCAGTATTGCCGCCCCCTCAGCTTCATTGATGTACCTCACTTCGGTGCTGATCGGCGCTTTTGTGTTTAACGAAGATGTGACCTCAATCCGGCTAATGGGGCTAGGGCTGATCATGGGCGGGGTCGTCCTGGTGGCCTCGCGGTAAGGGGACCCGTATTGGGTACCGGTTACCAGGGTTCTGTCTGTAGGGGTAGGCCGATATGTCTGCCCTTTGCGGGCAACAGAGACCTAGGGAAGGTATGGGCGGGGTGGTGGCATGGGGGCAGACCAATGTGTCTACCCTAAGAATCTTTAGCTTTCGGACAAATTGTGGGTTAATGGCTGGGTAGCCAGCTTGACTACACCAAATTCAAGTCCAGAGATGGCGTGTTGCCTGTGAGCAAACTCCTGTGAGCAAACTATAGATCCCGATCTGGGCTTAGCATAGGCTTAAGGCAAGCTGGCCTTTAATCCTAGCGTCCTGCGTTAATAGGTAAAGCGAATGACAGAAACAACCAATCCCCAAGTTTTTTTTGATATCACCATTGGTGGTGTACCGGCGGGTCGCATTGTGATGGAACTGCGGGCCGATGTGGCACCCAAAACCGCAGAAAACTTTCGGGCCTTGTGTACCGGTGAGAAAGGTACCGGCACCTCTGGGAAGCCGTTACACCTCAAGGGGTCTAGCTTCCACCGCATCATTCCCGAGTTTATGTGCCAGGGGGGCGACTTTACCCGAGGCAACGGCACGGGTGGCGAGTCGATTTATGGGGCTAAGTTTGCCGACGAAAACTTTACCCTCAAGCACACCGAGCCTGGGCTACTGAGCATGGCTAACGCCGGGCCAAATACCAATGGCTCTCAATTTTTCTTAACCACTGTAGCCACTCCCTGGCTGGATGGTAAGCATGTGGTATTTGGCCGGGTGGTCGAAGGCATGGATGTGGTTCAAGCCATGGAGCAGGTCGGTAGCCGCAGTGGTCAAACCTCCGCGCCGGTGATGATTGCTGATTGTGGAGAGCTTTAGACCCCACAGTACTGAGATGCTTTTTGCAGGTAGATCCTTTAGCTTAAAGTCAGTGCTAGTGAACCGAGGTCAATGAAACGACGGGAGTTTATCAACTGGGTTGGGGTAGGGGTCTTGGCGAGTTCCCTACCTATCGCGATCGCGGCTTGTCGGACGACCGCCGAGTCAACTGCCGATGCCCCCACTCGGGATGATGGCTTTACCGAAATCGGTAGCGTCGCTGATTTAGATAGTCAGGCGGTGCTGACCCATGACGATGTTCAAGGTATCCCGGTTGCGGTCATGCGAGATCCGGCCACCTCAGAGGGGTTACTTGCGGTCAATACCCTATGTCCCCATCGGGCCTGTGTCGTGGAATGGGACAGCGGTAGCAGCCTATTTAGCTGTCCCTGTCATGATTCCAAATTCGAGGCCAACGGCGACTTGGTAGACGGGCCAGCGTCCAACGGTTTGGAGCGCTTGGATGCAACGATTGAAGAGGATACCGTGCTAGTCAGGTTCTAGGCGTCAGGTATCAGGACTGGTTGGCCGACTGGCGCCACAAAGTACTTAGGTGACTTCTAGAAAACTTTCTACCCAGTGGTCAGCACTGCCCACCCTGCGAAAGCTACGATCGCTGACTTAACGTGGGGATCTTCTCGTTTAGAAATCACCTTATGTGGTTGTCGTTACCGGCTGCTTAGCCTCAAACTTCAGCTTGGCTCGCTTGAAAGGCTCAGGGATATTAACCGGATAGTTACCTGTAAAGCAGGCAGAACAGAAGCTATCAGGGTTTTGTTCCGTCGCTTCCAGCATCCCTTCCCAACTCAGATAGGCTAGGGAATCGACATTAATTTGTTCAGTAATTTCAGCCAGGGACTTGGTAGCAGCAATCAACTGATCCTGGTTATCGGTATCAATGCCATAGAAGCAGGGATGGGTGACGGGCGGCGATGAAATTCGCATGTGTACTTCCGTAGCCCCGGCATCCCGGAGCGCCTGGACAATTTTTCGGCTGGTGGTGCCCCGCACAATCGAGTCATCCACAATCAGTACCCGCTTACCATGCATCACGTCTTTGAGGGGATTCAGCTTCATGCGAATGCCCACTTCCCGCATTGACTGGGTGGGCTGAATAAAGGTGCGGCCCACATAGCGGTTTTTAATCAGCCCCTCCGCGTAGGGAATCCCCGACTGCTGGGAAAAGCCAATGGCCGCTGGCACCCCAGAGTCAGGTACCGCCATAATTAAATCCACCTCGGCAGGGGACTCTTTGGCCAACTGGTGCCCCAAACGACGACGATAGCTATACAAACTTTCGCCATTCACAATACTGTCCGGCCGGGAGAAGTAAATCATCTCAAACACACAGAGCTTGCGCTGGGTAGCCGCCGCCCACTGGTAAGAGACCAAGCCCCGATCCGTGATCCAAACTAGCTCGCCAGGCTGAATATCGCGAACGTGGGTGGCTCCAATAATATCCAGAGCACAAGTTTCAGAAGCCAAGACATAGGGGGCAGGCTGCCCTTCGGCGGGGATATCGTCCCCTAGCACCCCCAACACCAGAGGCCGAATCCCCTGGTGGTCTCGGGCTCCGATGATGCCCTGGGGAGTGCCGATGACCAAGCTAAAGGCTCCACGACAGCGCTCGAAGGCTTTTTCAGCAGCGTTTACCCAGTCATCACCATCGTTGACAGCCTCTGCTAAAGCAAAGGCAATCATTTCAGAGTCTGTGGTGGTGACTAGATCGTGGTTGCGCTCTAGCAGTTCTTCCCGCAAGTCGGCGGCGTTGACCAGGTTGCCGTTATGAGCCAAGGCCAAATCACCTAAACGAGTAGGCACAATGGCAGGCTGAGCATTACACACATGGCTAGATCCAGTGGTGGAATAGCGGGTGTGGCCCACGGCGATATGCCCAGTTAAGTCCTTAAGAATATGGTCGTCAAACACCTGGGAGACCAGCCCCATACGCTTGTAGCAATGGCTGCCTGAAGCATTGAAGGTGGCAATACCAGCCGATTCCTGCCCCCGATGTTGCAAGGCAAACAAGCCGAAGTAAGCCAGTCGGGCTACTTCCTCATCTGGGGCAAATAGGCCAAAGACGCCGCAAGCCTCTTCGGGTTTATCCGGGCGGTCAAGACCATCATCAGGACTGGACTGGCCGGACTCGTTCAGGAAAGATTTAGAGGGGAACGTCATTGGCTATGCAGGGTGACTGTAGGAACGCCATGGCAAATAAGCGGATGATACATGCACTTGGCAACCGCGCTTTGCGCAGTGCGTGTCCAGCTTCATCATAGGGTGGAGAGGCTCAAAACCGCATTAAAAACTACCAAACTCACCCGCTATATTTAATGATTCCTTAACATATCAGCAATTATAGCACTCTCAAGTGACTCCCACCCGACCAGCCCGTCATGGGATCGCCCTGACCAAAGGCCTACTGGTGCTCGGTCAATCTGATACTGGCAGGATCTGCCACCTGGGGTTCACGGTCTACGGCCTGCGGTCCAAGGTCAGCCGTAGACCTTAACCCGTGAACCTCCTATAAGCCTGTCATCTTTAATTTGCTAGACCACTAGTCTGCTGCCAACCGCCGTTCGATCGCCGTCGCCCAGGTTGCCGCTAACTCTGCCACAGCGGCGGTAATCACCGTTTCACCTGCCTGGGTTGCCATGGTCAGGGCATCGCTCTGGACCACACCCAGCCGCTGCCAGGCATCGGTTAGTTCCCGGCCCAGATAGGCCTCCCACTCGGCCTGGTACTCTGGGTTCACCGAAACCACAATTCTGGCTCCCCCTTCGCCAAACAGTAACCGGTCCCACCGCTGGTTGGTCTGGGCCGCTTCTAAGGGTAACTGTATTCTGGCCCCCCGCTGCCCGCTAATGCAGGATTCTGCCAAGGCCACCGCCAGTCCCCCCTCGGCGCAGTCGTGGGCTGAACGCACCCAGCCCTGGGCAATGCCATGGCGACAGGTCGCCTGCACCTGCTTCTCGATGGCCATATTAATCGCTGGGGGGTGCCCGGTGGCCTGCCCGTGAACCGCCGCTAAATATTCTGAGCCCCCCAGGGTAACCAAGGGTTTACTGTCTAGAGTAGCCCTGCCCGTCTGCTGCACCGGCACCCCCAGCAGGTAGATTAAATCGCCAGTCTGCTGCCAGCCCTGGCCACAGGTGTGGGTTAAATCCTCAATCAGCCCCACCATGCCCACGACTGGGGTGGGGTAGATGGGCTGGGGGTTACCCTGGCTATCCACCGTCTCGTTGTAGAGGGAGACATTCCCTCCGGTCACCGGGGTCTCGAACTCACGGCAGGCGTCTGCTAACCCCTGACAGGCATGGGCCAGTTGCCAGTAGCCGATAGGCTTTTCCGGACTACCGAAGTTGAGGTTGTCGGTCACCGCCAGGGGCAGGGCACCGACGCAGCTGAGGTTTCGGGCTGCTTCGGCTACGGCGGCCTTGGCCCCCTCGTAAGGATGGAGGTACACATAGCGGGCGTTGCAGTCCACCGTGGCGGCCAATCCCCGGCTCACCTCCCTGGACTGATGCCCTGGCACAGCTTCCTGGGGGCGCAGCCGAATCACCGCCGCATCCCCCTGGCCCGGACAGGTGACCGTATTATTTTGCACCTGATGGTCATACTGGCGATATACCCAGGCTTTAGACGCAATTGTCGGCTGGTCTAAAAGGGTGTGGAGGACTGTCGTCCAGGGGACGATATCCCCCTGCTGGCCCAAGCCGGTGACATCACAGGCCGGTAAACTCTCCTCACGCCAGGCCCAAGCCGTTTGGGCATAGGCAGGGGGCTCGGGCAGCAGATCCCGGTGATAAATGGGGGTGTTTTCGGCCAGGGCCAGGGCTGGAATTTCCGCCGCTGTCTTACCCTGGAACAAAATTCGCACGATCGGCTCTTCGATCACCTGTCCAGCCACCACCGCGTGCAGCCCCCAGCGCTCAAAGATGTCAATCACCTCAGCTTCGCGACCTTGGGCTACCACAAACAGCATCCGCTCCTGGGATTCGGACAGCAGGTACTCGTAGGGCACCATGCCGGTTTCCCGCACCGGAATTAGATCCAAATCGAGCTCAATCCCCACGCCCCCTTTGGCCGCCATTTCGGCGGTAGAGCAGGTAAGACCGGCGGCCCCCATATCCTGGGCGGCGACGATCGCCCCGGTTTTAAACGCCAGCAAACAGGCCTCTACCAAAGATTTCTCTAGGAAGGGGTCGCCCACCTGCACCGCCGGGCGATCGGCTTCTGATTCGTCTGTTAGTTCAGCGCTGGCAAAGCTGGCCCCGCCCATGCCGTCTCGCCCAGTGGTGGAACCCACATATAGCACCGGATTGCCAATGCCTGCCGCTCCCGATTTGACAATGTCATCGGTTTCCATGATGCCGATGGCCATGGCATTAACCAGAGGGTTGCCCGTATAGGCGGCATCAAAGTACACCTCACCCCCCACGGTGGGTACCCCAAAGCAGTTGCCGTAATGGGCAATGCCGGCCACCACTCCCTGGCAAAGGCGACGGGTGCGGCTATGGCGTAAATCCCCAAATCGCAGGGAGTTGAGGGTGGCGATGGGCCGCGCCCCCATCGTAAAAATATCCCGCAGAATGCCCCCCACCCCGGTAGCCGCCCCCTGGAAGGGCTCTACAGCAGATGGGTGGTTGTGAGACTCGATCTTGAACGCTACCCGCAGGCCATCCCCAGCATCGATAACGCCGGCGTTTTCCCCTGGTCCCACCAGTACCCGTGGCCCCTCGGTGGGAAACTGCTGCAACAGTGGGCGCGAGTTCTTATAACAACAGTGCTCAGACCACATCACCCCAAACATACCGAGTTCGGCCCGGTTAGGATGGCGTCCCAACCGCTGCACAATATCCTCATACTCGTCGGGTTTGATGCCCTCGGCAGCGATTTCGTCTGGACTGAAGGGAGGGGTAGAAGAGACGGTCATACTAGCGCTGGGGGAAGTTGCTTACCGATCTTAGCCCTAAGCGGATACCATCTGAACCTTGTCCTGAATTAGCTGGCAAAAAAAAATAGGACTCCCTCGCGGCCGATTTCAGAGGCTGGGTTGCAGGGAACAGGAAGGGGTGGCTGGCTCCTGGATTCGATCAATGTAATAGTTTTTCTGGTCAATGTAGGCCGTGTCCCCTTGAAGACTCAAAAACTTCCCCTGGTTGCCTGTGGTAACGGCCCCATAGATAGGTTCGATTGATCGTTCAGCAGGCGCTTGAGCTCTACCAGAATGGGAGCGATGCTCATTTCAGAGCGGGCCTGGACCGCAGACCGTAAACCGCACCCCGATCGCTAATTGCGAAAGTCCATTGGCCCTGGGTAGCCAGAGAGCTCGGCCAGTCGCTCTAGGGGCAGAAGACCGGGGTAGAGTTCGCCGTCAATTTCCCAGGAGGGATAGCCCTGGAGGTCAGGTTGGGCCTGACAGACCTCGGGTTGGGGGTTGACGCCCTGGGGGTCGCATTCCACATAGGGCAGCAGGGCAGTGGCTTCTAAACCAAACAGTTGCTTTTGGTCATGGCAGAAGGGGCACCACCAGGTGGCATAGAACAGGGCACCGCTGTCGCTCAGGTGTTGGGCCAGGGCAATTTCGGCAGGGCCAGAGGTGGTGGTAATGGCGGGGCCAGTTTCTCCATTGGGGGCGATCGCCCCATTACCATTATCGGCCCGAATCGGCGCATAAATCGCCATAATGCTGACCAGGGTGACCGTGGCAATAATCAAGCCAGCAAAGACCAACTGGCCGATATCTCGCCAGCGATGGCCGACGATACTAATCACAAACATGGCCAGGGCTAAGAGGGCCGAGACCACACAAAAGATGCAAAAGGCTCTGATCTCAAAGGTCATGATCACCATCAAGTAGGCACTAAAGGTGACCATCGCCGTGGCTAAGCCAAAGATCAGGGGCCAAGTATGGTCTTCTAGGGTTTGACGCAGGTCTTTGCGCTGGCTGGGGTTAATCCACAAGGGTGCCGTAGCGAGGACCAACATGGCTACGTAGCCCAGAAAGCCAAATAAGGTCAGCGGCAGGCCAAAAATAGTGGCGTAGGGGCTGTTGACGACGCGATCGCAGCCTTCGGTAGGACAAACATCGCCCCCCGTAAGCGTGGCCATGGTCAGGAAAGCCGTTTCGATCGCACCAATGGTCGCGATCGCCGCCAACAACAGGCGAGAACGGCGATGAATCCAGCGATTAGATTGGTGATGACGGGGCATAGTGTACTCTCCAACAGTCAAACCTATGGTCTAGTGAGGGCGACCGGTTAGATCGTCTACCTACAAGTATGCCCATTAGTGACTGATCAAAAATCGGGTCAGGTCAGAAAACGTGCCGCCGTGGGCCGTGATCGGGCTATCGTAACCCTTGAGCACCAGGGTGCGGCGCTTAAAGAACGGCTCACTCGCCCCCACCTCTTGCAGACACTCATAGGTCGTTTCCCCCATGGCCAGGTCTATGGCCAACGCTTTGGTGGCGGTTTCTAAACGAAAGGCAGCATTCACGGTATCGCCTAGGGCCGTATAGTCTGGGTGGGTGCCAGATCCGGCGTTGCCCACCATGGCATAGCCCGTATTTACCCCTGCTCCAATCCGGAGGGGAAAGGGAAGGGGGAACTGCTGATGAAGCTGGCTGGTCATGGTCGCTAGGTCACTGACGGCCCGCATCAGGTCTAACATGTCAGCTTGGATATCATGGTCCGGATCGTGAATCCAGACTGCCATCACCGCATCGCCAATGTACTTGTCAACCCAGCTGTCGTATTGACTGATGATTTCTCCGGCCCGGCGAAACCAAGTGCCGATCGCCTCCGACAGAATTCTCTCGTCAATCTGTCGCGTCATCACCGTAAAGTCTCGAATATCCACGACCATTACCGAAATCAACCGCCGTACATGCAGCATCGCTGTCGCGGTCAGATCACGGTTGGGGGGAGCAAGTTGGGAGGCTTGAGCCTCGGTACCGGCGCTAGAGGGGGGGCAGAAAAATTGCAGCTCAGTTTGGCCAAAGGTGATGCGATCGCCGTCGTGGAGGGTAACTGGTACGCTCACCCGTCGTCCGTTCAAGAAGGTGCCATTGCGACTACCTAGATCGATCAAATAAAACTCGCCATTAACCATGCCTTGCAGCATGGCGTGATTACGAGAAATCCAGCGATCGGGCAACACCAGGCTATTATCGTCGCTACGTCCTACCGTCCAGCAGGTATGGTTAAACAGCGACAGTTGACGGCTGCCAGAATCAGTCTTAAGGACTAAATAGGGGCCAAGCTGAAAAGTCACAGGGCTACAGGCCATAAACAAGACCTCGAGTCAAAGTTGTCAAAGACCCCAGGACGTCCTCATTATGCCAGAGATACCCAGTTGGCGAGCTATAGCACTATACAGATGGCTGTGGGGCAGATGGCTGTGGGCATCGGCAATGCATCCCTAAGCGGCCATAGCAACCAGAAAGAACAAACCATCCACAATCAAGGTACTAAACACAGCTCCGCCGAAGGCCCACCAGGCCAATTGACGAGAGGTGGTGAGGGCGACCCCAGTAGCCACCAGCAAGAAAATCACCAGAACAACGGCCCGGCCAGCGGCAATGTCGGTTTCCAGAGATGTAGCTGCCGCTTGCAGCACTGCTGGGGCATAATCGGGATCAACCCGCATCAGCTGTCGCCACTGGGGAAATAGCTGCATCCAATTAATGTATAGATCGGTGACGGCCGTGCCCAACAGAGAACCCAGGAAGAAGTAACTACCGACACGCCCCCAACCCCAGCGTAAACAGAGGATGGCAATGGGTAAGCCCAGGGCTTCCACAGGCAGATGTACCACTGGCTCCCACCGTAGCCAGCCCCAGTAAATTGTACCTGTGAGCCAAATCCAGCCAAATCCGATGATCAAATCGCCCCATACCTGCCAACGGGGACGCTGCATTAGGTACCACCCCAGCCCCAGCCAGCCCAGGGTCATGACCAAACTGACCCAAGGAAAGTAACGCACTAAAGGGGCTTGCACAAACACAGGCAAAATCACTAGGGCCAAAGCGGCCATAAACACCTGAATTTGTGGTTGTGACACAGCAGCCCAGTTAGACACCACTGCCAGCCGCGCCAGGATTCCTTTAGCAGGGTTGGAACTGTAGGAAAGACTCAAGAGAATTCTAGGGTTGAGGTTAACTGTTTTTAACATAACATGCCCCCGGGGGGTATGCATGGCGCTAGGCGACTGAATGGCTCCAGTGAAATCCCTTTAAGGGGAACGTTAGTGGATATTAAGCCTGAACAAAGACTTTAGATTTCCCAGGGCAAGGGGACCCAGGCTTCCGTACAATCCAAAAGAGATAGTACGAAACCTATTTTGGCGTGCCTGTCCTTTAGTATATATAGTTATTTATGGAAACAAGCTATTGCACCGGATTGTCGTGGCTGGCTCAGACTGGCAGCGGCGAGAACATACCTCTCTTAACAGATATGTCCCTGTGGCAAGCGATTGTGATTGGGGTCGTGCAAGGCTTTACTGAGTTTTTGCCAATTAGCAGCACTGCCCACGTCAAGATTGTGCCGGTGCTCCTGGGTTGGGGGGATCCAGGGGTAGCGTTTACGGCCGTGATTCAGTTGGGTAGCATTGCAGCGATTCTTTGGTACTTCTGGGATGATTTGGTGCAGGTCACCACGGGGATGGTGAAGGCGATACGCGATCGCGACTATGAGGCCCCTGACTTTCGCCTGGGCCTTGGGATTTTGCTGGGTACCCTGCCGCTAATTATCGGCGGTATTTTTGTCAAAGTGTTTATCCCCGACTTTGACAACTCGTTTTTACGCAGCAGTGCCACCATTGCCATTGTCTCAATTGTGATGGCCGGGTTGCTTGGGGTAGCTGAAATAGTGGGCTCCCGCATTCGTACGTTTGAGTCTCTGAAAATGCACGACGGCATCACCATGGGGCTAGGCCAAGCCCTGGCGATTATTCCTGGGGTGTCACGGGCCGGGGCAACGTTGACGGCCGGGCTATTCATGGGGCTAGAGCGCTCTACTGCGGCCCGTTTCTCTTTTTTAATGGGGATTCCAGCCATTACCCTGGCTGGGCTGGTGGAATTTAAAGACTTTTTTGACGCAGGCACCGAAACCATCGGTTGGCTACCCCTCACCGTCGGCCTGATCGCTACCGTAATTTCCTCTTATTTATCCATTGTGTGGTTGATTGGCTTTTTGAAGCGCCATACCACCTGGGTATTTGTCTGGTACCGACTGGCCTTTGGGGTGGTGATTTTAACGGCGATCGCCATGGGCCATACGCCGAATCTTTAATACCCCCTAATATGGAAAAGCCGACGTTCAACCATTGCGCCCATGGGCACCCAGGCTATCCGTCCCGCCCGCATCACCGCTGTACTCCCCGACTCCATTGCTGAAGACATTGGCTTTGAACCAGGGGATGCCCTGGTCTCGATTAATGGCCAGCGACCCCGGGATTTAATTGACTACCGCTTTCTCTGCGCCGATCAGGATCTAACCCTGGAGGTATTAGACAGTCGGGGCAAGACCCACCGGGTAGAGATTGAAAAAGACATCGACGATGACCTGGGCTTAGAGTTTGACACTGCCCTGTTTGACGGGCTGATCCAGTGCAACAATGCCTGTCCCTTTTGCTTTATTGATCAGCAACCACCGGGCAAGCGCAACACCCTCTATCTCAAAGACGACGACTATCGGCTTAGCTTCCTTTATGGCAGTTACCTAACCCTGACCAACCTACTGCCCCAAGAGTGGGAGCGCATTGCCCAACTGCGGCTATCGCCGTTATACGTATCCGTCCATGCGACCGAACCAGAGGTGCGATCGCGCCTGCTTAAGAACCTCAGGGCCGGACAAATCCTGGACCAATTAGCCTGGTTCCAGACCCGGCGGCTGCAAATTCATGCCCAGGTGGTGGTCTGCCCCGGCATCAATGACGGCGATCACCTCGATACCACCCTCAGGGACCTGGCCCATTTCCACCAGGGGGACACCCCAGCGGTGATCTCGGCGGCGGTGGTGCCCGTGGGGTTGACCCGGTTTCGTCCTGCCGACGACGAGCTAACTCCAGTTAGCCAGACTGATGCGCGGCAGGTGATTACCCAAGTCCAAGCCCTCCAAGCCGAGTTTCGTCAGCGGTTTGGCACCACCTTCGCTTGGCTGGCCGACGAATGGTTTCTGTTGGCCCAACAGCCGATACCCCCCGCCAGTCACTACGAAGACTATCCCCAACTGGGCAATGGGGTCGGTTCCATTCGGCAATTCATCCAACAATTTGAAGCCGCTGCCGAGGCTTACCTGCCCGCCGCCGTTGACCCGCCGCGCACCCTGACTTGGCTCGTGGGCAATGCGGTGGAACATGCATTTCAACCCCTATGCGATCGCCTCAACCAAGTGGACGGACTCACGGTTCATTTAGCCCCTCTCGCCAGTGATTATTGGGGGCGCGCCATGACGGTCACTGGGCTACTCACCGGCCATGATCTGATCCATGGACTACAAGACTGGCCCCTGGGCGATTTGCTGCTGTTGCCTGCCGTTATGCTCAAGCCTAGTGATTCTGGTGACCCGGCTGATACCCTGTTCCTAGATGACATGAGTATCGCTGAGGTGAGTCAGCAACTGCAATGCCCGATCTTGCCAGTGGATAACACCGAGGCGCTGATTAAGGGCTGTCTTGGGCAAATGCCACGTCCCATCTACGCCGACCTGCAAGCAGCGGCAGGCTACTGGACCCCGTCTTAACCCGGCCTGATTCCTAGGGCCACAGATCTTTTTGAACTAAACGGTTTAGTATGCTATAGCCAGTCTGACTCAGCGTTACTGGTCAGGCTTTAACTGCGCTGTCAGTCTATCGGCACGAATCTTGGCTAGGGTGACTCAAGTCATGCCAGATCCCGATATGCTAAAAGACTGAAGTAAAAAAACTTCACTCAACTAAATGGGACTTATGCTGAACTCGTATTGTCGCTGCCTGCTGTCCTTTGGATTAGGGGCTGCCGTAGCTTGGGCGCCGCTGCCCTTAATGGCCGCCCCTGAAGCGTCGGTCGAGGATGACAACTCCACAGCGGTAGACGCAACCGTAGTCCCTGCGGCGGCTCGGTCGCCACAACCCACCCTATCCCTAGAGCCCGGCGAGGAAACTGTTCCCTTGGGCGATGATCCGGCTGATGCCGATGCGCCCTCCCCTTCCCCACCAGCGCAGCCTCGGCCTCAGGTGGCCATTCCTCAGTCCGATCGCCCCACGGAGGAGGGGTTTGACACCCCGCCTGACTCACTCATTCCTGACCCTAACCCGCTGCTGACTCCCACCACTCCAGAAGAAGTGGACATTATCGGTACCCAGCCCATTTCCCTAGAAACAGCGATTGAATTGGCCTTTCGCAACAGTGAAACTTTACGTACTGCCCTGTTGCAGCTGGAACGCAGTCAAGCCGGACTGCAGGCGGAACGAGCCGCCCTCTTGCCGACCGCCAGCCTGAATAGCACCTTAGAAACTAGCAATCAGGGTTTTTCAGGCCAGGGGGCAGGGGTTGGGGGTGGGGGTGGCACTAGCACCCGCTTAGGGGCGAATGTTAGGGCTGAGTATGACCTGGGGATATCTGGGGCGCGATCGGCAAGTATTCGAGCTGCAGAAGACCAAGTCCGGTTGGCGGAGTTAGGGGTTGAGCAAACCCGTCAAGAGTTGCGCCTAGCGACCATAAATGACTACTACGCCGTACAAGAGGCGATCGAACAGATCCGAATTAATCAGGGTTTCTTAGCGGAAGCGGAGCGCAATCTCCGCGACACCCAACTGCGGGAAGAGGTCGGGGTGGGCACCCGGTTTGATGTGTTGCAAGCTGAGGTGCAACTGGCAAATGCCCGCCAGTCCCTGACCCAGGCCACAAGCCAACGGCAAATTGCCCAGCGACAGTTAGCCCGGCGGCTGAATGTGCCTCCCACCATCGACCTCACTACCCTGGCGGTTGAAATCGCTGGCAGTTGGCCGCTCTCCCTAGAAGAAAGCATTGTGCTCGCCTTTCAAAATCGGGCTGAGCTAGAGCAAGCTTTGGTCGAACGAGAGTTTAATGAATCCCAACGGCAGCTACGGCTAGCCCAAATTCGGCCTAATCTTGGGGTATTTGCCCAGTATGGACTGCAAGGTCTGCTGACTTCCCCGGCTGGGGTGTCCTCCTCTTTGGATGATGGGTTCTCCCTGGGGGCACAGTTTACTTGGCAGTTGTTTGATGGAGGCGCCGCCAGAGCCCGAGCCACCCAGAGCGACCTGGACATTCAAACTAGCGAGTTAGACTACGCTAGCTCTCGTAACGACATCCGTTTAGAAGTTGAAGAAGCCTACTACACCTTGGTGGCTAACCAGGCGAACATTGACACGGCCCGAGCCGCCGAGAACCAGGCGCGGGAGGCGCTAGACTTAGCTAACCTGCGGTTTAATGCGGGCGTTGGCACCCAGCTAGATGTAACCAGTGCTACCCGAGAGCTGACAGAAGCCCAGGGTAATCTAGTGCGTGCGGTGCTTGACTATAATCGCGCCCTGGCTCGCCTGGAGCGAGCGGTCAGCAATCTATCCACGGCCCTTAACTAAAGATCTATCTGATTGATCACCCGTCATTTCTGCCCTTTAGGTGAGGTCACCCTCCCACGGCGACTCCTATACTTAAACAGCTGTTTTGCGATAAGTTTATGGAATTTCGAGAGCCTGGCTGGTGGCAGCATGGCGTGATTTATCAAATTTATCCCCTCACTTTTGCTGACAGTAACGGTGATGGTCTGGGGGATTTGCGAGGGATTATTCAGCGGTTGGATTATCTCAATGATGGTAACCCGGATAGTCAGTCGTCCCTCGGCATAGACGCCATCTGGCTCTCACCCATCTACCAGTCCCCCATTGTAGATAACGGCTATGACGTCAGCGACTACTACGACATTTGCCCTACCTTTGGCAGTCTCGATGACTTTAAGCAACTGGTCAGTGAAGCCCATGGGCGCAACATTAAAATCATTCTAGATTTGGTGGTTAACCACACATCCAACCAACATCCTTGGTTTATTGAGTCAAGTCGTAGTCGAGATAACCCTAAACATGACTGGTATTTATGGCTTGATCCAGCCCCTGATGGCGGCGTACCCAATAACTGGATAGCCTACTTTGGCGGGCCAGGGTGGACGTTTAACGAAGACCGTCAGCAGTATTATTACCACACGTTTAACGCTAATCAACCTGACCTCAACTGGCGTCATCCAGAGGTGCGAAAGGCTGTCTATGACCTGATGCGGTTCTGGCTAGACCTAGGAGTCGATGGGTTTCGACTGGATGCCTCCAGTACATACAGCAAGGATGAACTCTTTCGCGACAATCCGGTCAAGTTCGAAGCCACGGATCGTAAGGACTATAACAACCAGTACCACCTTTACAACAAAAACCTGCCAGAAAACCACTACATTATCCAAGACATGCGGGCTGTGTTGGAAGAGTACGATGAGCGAGTCTTGATTGGCGAAACCTTTATCGATAGTCGCTTATACGACTCGATTATTTTCCACGGTGTTGATAATAATGAACTACACTTACCCCTCACCTTTGAGTTTGCCCTTAGCCCTTGGTATCCCGGTTATATTCAGCGGGAAATTGAAAAAAAGGAGTTAATCACGCCCCCCGAGGCTTGGCCCGCCTATTTCTTTGATAATCACGACCTGCCCCGCCATTTATCCCGCTGGATTGATTGCAGCTTATGTATCGACTCTGAGGCGATCGCGAAAGCCGCCGCCACCCTCCTGTTGACCGTGCGGGGCACCCCCATTCTTTACTATGGGGAAGAAATTGGCATGGTTAACCATGAAGATATTCCCCCAGAAATGGCTAAAGACGAGGTGGTGATCGGCAACATTGACGGCGAAGTGATACCGTCCCGAGATGGCACCCGCACCCCTATGCAGTGGGACAACTCCCCCCAGGCAGGTTTTAGCTTTGGCCAAGATGTTGAGCCCTATTTGCCCGTCAACGACAACGTTAAGACCATCAACGTCGCCACCCAGATACAAGATGAAACCTCTATCTGGCACTTCTATCGTCAGTTAATTCAGGTGCACCGGAATAATGAAGCCTTACACCGGGGCAGTTGGCAGAGTTTGATTCACTACCCCTACGAACACCTGGCCTACCTGCGCCAAACGGATCAGCAAACCGTTTTGGTACTGATCAATTTTTCCTACGAAAAGGCTCTCACCACTGACGAGCCCATTCCTCAGGATTATTGGCAGGTGTTGCTGTCAACCTCTCACCACAAGGGCGACAAAATCAAATCCCCTCAGCGGCTTCAAGGGTTTGAGATTTCAATCTTAGCCGCTCTGGATTAACGCTTAGTAAAAGTCGTAATCGGTGACTGGGTTCATGGGGTCGGGGGCAAAGGCCAACCACAGGGGGAACTGTAGTAGCGCTAAGCTAATCACCGACTCGGCTTCATCCACCAGAATAAAGGGTAATCCCCCTTCAGAGGTCACCCGTTCAGCCCGCTGGGACAAAGGTTCTGGGGCATCAAACAGCATCACCCCTTGCCCCGTACCAAAGTCGGCCCGGGAAATACCTAGGCAGTCTTGCAATCCGCGCCGCCATTCCCCCAAGCGTTCGGGACTGTTAGATAGCACCAGCGTGCGCAGGCGATTGCCGTACAGGGTATGGAGAATCGATAGGGCCGCAGAGGCGACCAGCACATTTTGCAAGCGGCTGCCCATACTCTTGACCGCCCCTCGGCCTCCTTGGGCAAAAAACCAGTTAGACACCCGCTCGGCATGGATCGGCTCGAAGGTGCGCCGCAATTGCCAGACTGGTCCATAGTAGTCTGGTCGCATGCGGTACTGATCTAACAGGCTGCGGACCCGCTCAGCTTGGTCTTGAAAGGTGTTGGCGGCAAACCCCAATTCTGGAGACACGGATTCGGTGCGGGGGGTGCCTCGGCGGGGGACGACCTCTGGCTCGGAGGACATGGCACTAGGAGCAGCGGATTCTCGGGGGGTGATGTCTAACTGTTCGGCCGCTACGGCTAAGTCTTGCAGGCTACCTACCAAATAGTCCTTAAACCCCTGTACCCGCACGGCCAAATCTTGGGAGGCTCCGGCAAAGGTGGTTTTCATTTCGGCCTGGATGCGTTCTTGTCGCCGCTCTAGCTTTTCAGTTTCTAGCTGCAAGGTACGCTTTCGCTGTTCCAGGTCAGCGGTACCCTGTTGAACCATGCGGCTAATGTCAGTCTGAATTTTTTTGAACTGGTCTTGAGTCAACCGGTTGTAGGCCGTCTGTAAGTCGGCAATACTACGCTTCAGATCTGATTCTTGTTGCTTTAGGGCATCTATGCGGGTGCTCCAGTCAGACTTGAGCGACGATGAATCGCTACTGCCTGATGTCAATGAATCAGAGGGGCGATCGCGCTCAGCGGGTTGAAAGACATCGTCCTCAGCTCCGGACCCTGGTTTAGCAAACTCATCTGATGTCATAGATATTTCTTGCGGTGTCTGTTGTCAGCCTACTTGCGGTGTCTGTTGTCAGCCTATCAGATGAGCACTCAAGTTAACGCCAACGCGGCTTGTTTCCACTCACTTGTCATCCTTAGTTTGGCCGTTGACTAAGCCGACTCTGGCGGGTTAGGACAATGAGTTTCTAAACAAGTGCGCAACTGGCTGGGGCTAAAAATAATCGGCAAAAAGTGGATGCTTTTGACCTCGCGAAAGTAAAACAAAATCGGTACCGGTGGCCAAAAAATCTGCCAGTATTGCCACTCGGCATAGGGAAACTGTCGAATTAAGGTATCGCGGCGATAAATGTCCAGGGCACTGTCGGTAAACCGTAGGGTCAGGGTCAGCGCTTGCACCATCAAAAACACCCCAAATACGCCAACAACGGCGCCTAGCCACAGGTTTAGCCATAGTAGTGGTAAAGCCAGCAACAGAATTGCCAGAGGAATGCGATAGCTGGGGGCTAGGTCGGTGGCAGCAGCGCTAGAAGGTGAGGTCACGGTGTCTGTCTTCGGTAGAGGATTACCTAGAGTATAAAAGATATGTCGGGCTGCCCAGCATGAGGACGGGCGTGGGGCTAACCGTGTCAGGCCTCATTGCCTGAGTTGAGGTGCTTTTCCAGGTTAGTGATCCGCTTTTGCTGCTGGCTGACAATGTCTAATTGTTGATTCAGATCGGCCTTCAGCTGCTCAATGTAACGCTCATCCTTCGAAATTTCCATGGTTCTACGCACCGCGCTAGGCAGCGATACCAGAATGCCAATCAAAATACCGATGCCCAGAGTGCTCAGTAGCACCAGGGCTAGGGAAGCCTCAAAGTTCCAAATCCCGACATGGACCATGATCGGAATCGAGTTTTGGAAGGAAAAAATAACGGCCGCGATCGCGATCAGCAAGGCCAGAATTAAGAATAACCTCATGATGCCGCTCCCTTGGTTGGATAAAAGCTACCTTGAAATTACCACGAGAACCATAGCTTACCCAGGATAGGCGCTCAGTCCGGCTTTGCAGCCCTGCCCCAGGGAACCTCAGACCAGATAGGGGGCATGAGTGCAGCAAGGCAGAAGGATGACAGGAGAGACCGGGCACACAAAGGTTCCCGCCTTAGCAAATAGGGGGGGATTTCTGCCGAGCAGCACTCGCCAAAGGTCACTTAAACTTAGAGGCCGCTTCCTCAAAACCCTGCCTCAGATCATGCCAAGCCTCTTGCAGCCCCACTTTCACACTTTGCCAGGCATCATCACTGGCGGCGGTCAGGTCAGACAGTCTTTGCTGCATAGCATTGCGCTTAGCCCTTAATGCCGCAATTTGCTGATCCAGGTCTGCTTTTTTATCCGCACTGACTTGATTGGCCTTAGCCTGCATTTCGTCTAGCTTGGCCCCCCATTCCTGAAGCTGGGCTTCCATCTTTCCTTGGGATGTCGATCGGTCTTCCATGGTGGATACCTCAGTAAAATAATTTGGGAAGTGATGAGAAGTAACCCTGCCGAGTGCCGAGTATCAACGTTAGATGAAACACTCTTACCTTTTAGTATAGAAGTGCTGGTCGCTAGCCTGGTTGTTGGCTTAAAGCTTCTTGAACACCTGGGCATACCTGGATCCAGGCTGCGATCGGGTTCCCTCTGTGGCTCAGATGGGCGATCGAGGTAAACCTGATTCCCCGGCACTAGAATTAAGATGTCAGTCATTACGTATTGGTTCTGGGAGTCTTTGACCATGTCCACCGCTGCACAAACCTTAGCCTTTAGCAAACTGCTCAAGCGTCCAGTCCTAAATCGCCAAACTGTGGAAGAGCTAGGTCAGACGGCTCAATTGTTGGTAGACGCTCAGGCGCAGCGAGTCACTGGGCTAGTTTGCAAGTCAGGTTTTTTAGGCAGCACGAAACGAGCCTTTAGCTGGGATCAAATCGAGGCAGTTGGTAAAGACAGCATCCTTGTCCGCGTGAGCGACAGCCCCCAGACTAGCTCTCCTGACATGACAGAAGCGCCCATTGGTTTCGAGATTTTGACCGACCACGGCAATATGGTGGGCAAGGTCACCGATTTACTCTTTGAGGTGGAGTCTGGTCGAGTCACTGGCTACCTGTTTGCCCCCCACGGGTGGAAGGGCCTGATGGAGGGCACCTATACCTTTGCGCCTATTGCTATTTCCAGTGTGGGTGAAAAGCGGGTAATTGTGCTGGAATCCGCCGTCGAAACCCCCCAACAATACACCCCAGGCCTAGGGGCTAAACTCACCCAAGCCAGTGACTTTATTCAAGCCGACTACGAGCGTACCAAGCAAGATTTGGCCGGTTTGCAGAAAGGAGCCCAGGGTTTAGCCCACAAGGTTAAAGGGGAATCCCCTGATGCTGATGATTCAGCACAAGAGTAGGGGAAGGTAGGGTAACCGCTGGAACCAAACGCAAAAGGGACGTCCTAAACAGGGCGTCCCTTTACTTGGCAGTGATTAGTTTGCTTGTCAGCTGTTATCTAGAACCTAGAGCCTCGATACAGGATGTCAAGCTCTCAGAATTCTTGGCCTGATGGGCCATGAATTGCGGGACATCCCAGGGTTCTGCCCTGGGATCTGTACCGACGTTTTAGGCAATGGTGGCCATGCGCACTTCATTGATGGTCAGCAGCTGCTGCAACTCTTCAGAATCTACCGTTTCCTTGTCCACCAGCATATTAGCCAGTTGATCAAGGATATGACGATTACCCGTCAGCACCTCTTTAGCACGCCGATAAGCCTCATCCACCAAGGAACGGACTTCAGCGTCGATGGTAGCTGCTGTACTTTCTGAAAAATCGCGCTCAGAGGCAATATCGCGTCCCAGGAACATATTGCCCTGCTGACGACCCAAAGCCACAGGCCCCAGCCGATCGCTCATGCCGAAACGGGTCACCATTTGCCGGGCAACACGAGCCACCTGCTGCAAATCATTAGAAGCCCCAGTGGTAACTTCCTCTTCGCCAAAGATAATTTCTTCCGCGATGCGGCCCCCCAGAGCTACCGCCATTTGATTTTGCAGATAAGAGCGGGAGTACAGGCCAGACTCCAGGCGATCTTCGCTGGGGGTGAACCAAGTTAACCCACCGGCTCGGCCCCTGGGAATGATGCTGATTTTCTGTACCGGATCATAGTCGGGCATCAGTGCACCCACTAAAGCGTGACCCGCTTCATGGTAAGCCACTAGCTCTTTGCGCTTTTCGCTCATCACCCGATCTTTCTTCTCGGGACCAGCCAGCACTCGATCAATGGCGTCGTTCACCTCATCCATGGAAATTTCGGTGAGATTGCGCCGGGCCGCTAGGATAGCTGCCTCATTTAGTAGGTTAGACAGGTCAGCTCCAGTAAAGCCAGGGGTACGCCGGGCAATCTTCTGCAAGTCCACATCTTTGGCAAAGGTCTTGCCACGGGAATGGACATTGAGAATTTCCAGACGACCAGCATAGTCGGGCCGATCCACCACCACCTGGCGATCAAAACGACCGGGACGCAGCAGGGCCGCATCTAATACATCAGGACGGTTGGTGGCAGCAATGATAATAATGCCAGTGTTGCCCTCGAAGCCGTCCATTTCGGTCAGCAGTTGGTTCAGAGTTTGTTCGCGCTCGTCATTACCGCCACCCAAACCGGCGCCCCGTTGACGACCGACGGCGTCGATCTCGTCGATGAATACGATACAAGGGGCGTTGGCTTTGGCCTGTTCGAATAGGTCACGCACCCGGGAGGCCCCAACCCCAACAAACATCTCCACAAACTCGGAACCAGAGATCGAGAAAAAGGGGACTCCAGCTTCCCCAGCGACCGCCTTGGCCAACAGGGTCTTACCAGTTCCTGGAGGACCCACCAGCAGCACCCCTTTGGGAATTTTGGCCCCAACGGCGGTGAAGCGATCGGCATTTTTGAGGAAGTCCACCACTTCGGTCAACTCTAGTTTGGCTTGCTCAATCCCAGCCACATCCCCAAAAGTGACTTGAGTCTGGGGCTCCATCTGTACCCGCGCTTTGGATTTACCAAAGTTCATGGCTTGGCTACCGGGACCACTCTGGGCTCGCCGCAGCACAAAGAACAGTACCCCTAGCAGCAATACGGGAATTAGCAGGGTGCTGAAGGCGCGCACCCAAACGCTGTCGTCGCTTTGGGGCAACACCACAATGTCGACATTGTTGGTTTCCAGGGTGTTGATGAGCTCCTGGTCGTTGGGCAGGTTGACTATCACCTGACCGTTGCCTTCGGGATCGGTAAAGCGGGCGCGGGTGCGATCGGCACTGATGCTGACCCGCTCAATTTGGTTGTTTTGTACAGCGCCTAAGAACTTGCTGTAGCGCCAGGTTTGGGTTTCCTGGCCAGAGCCATCAAAGATGGCCGTGGCCAGGGCAATGACCACGACTACGAGCAAAGCGTACAGACCTGCATTTCTCCACCGTTTGTTCACCGGGGTAATGCCTCCACTAACATCTAGAACTGAAACGTGAATCTAAAGATCGATTTTAATCAGACAAGCCTAGGAAAAACTATTGCTGTTTCCCTGAGGAAGCTGGGAATAGCTCAATCTGGGCCAGGAAAAATCGTTTAATTAGAAGGATATTAACTTATGTTAACGTGATCTGTCAGAATGGGCTATCGATCTTTCTACTTTCATAGGTTGGGCCACTGAAAGGCAGCCCTTAATTCCCTCAAACAAGAATGTTCAGGGTCAAATTCCAGTCTACTCTGATCTTTTAGGACTGTGTGAATCGGGACGACCTGCACCACACCATTGGTATAGGCCAGAACCTCTAGGGTGGGGATCAGAGACCGGGTCCAGGGCTGGGTTTGTACAGGGATACCCAGTCTATGTAAATAGTCAAGCACCTGCTGGCGAGCAATGCCGGGTAAGAGCCCAGCCTGCCAGGGAGGGGTCCACCATTGCCCCCTGGCCCAGCCCCACAGGTTACCGGTGCTGGTTTCTAGCCAATCACCCACGTTATTCACCAGGATCGCTTCTTTGGCCGCTTGGGCCTGGGCCGCTTGCAGAGCCAGCCAACTGCCTAAATAGTTACCAGTTTTGTAGCGAGGCAGCCCTCTTTGATAGGGGCCAGTCTGGGCTACCCAGGCCGTAATCCCACTGGTTTGGAGGGTAGCCAAGTGGGCAGGCAAGGGCCGACCCGTGATCAACTCGCGGCCATCTGGTAAGCAAGCGATACGTAGCACCGGATAGCTACGCTTGAGGTGCTCTGCCCCGCGTCGCACCTGGGTCCAGTCTGGGGCTGGCCAATGGAAATCCGTTAAAGTCTGCTTTAACCGATGCTGGTGTGCTGACCACTGGGTTAAGGGGTGGTCTATCGTCTGGGCATAGACCCGCAGGGTGGTGAACACCGTAGCCCCATAGAGCAAGGCGGGGTCGTGAATTCCTAGATCAATGCGATCGCTATTGTGCAGGTGACCATTAAACCAATAGGACATAACCACCTATCCACTGGTCACCGACAAGCCATCCACCAACACCGATGGGGTATAGCAGGAACCATTCCAGTCGGCATCATGGCCCAGTTCCATCTGGTGTTTGAGCGCGGCGTAGACATTGCCAGCCACCATGGTGTCTTTGATGCGCCCCACCAACTGCCCCCGGCGGATGCGGTACCCCAGGTCAATATTGATGGAAAAGTCACCGGAGATGCCAGCCCCACCCCCCAGGATTTGATCCACCAAAATGCCCTCATCCACGCTGGCGATCAGTTGATCAAGGGAGCGATCGCCAGGTTTGATCAGGGTGTTATAGAGACTAGGGGTAGGGTAGCTGCCGAGGCCAGGACGGAACCCATTGCCGGTGGATTTACCGCCCAGGTCGCGGCCCACAGTGCGATCGCAATAAAACAGCTGGACTACGCCATGGTGAATGAATGTCAGGGGTTCGGTGGGGGTGCCTTCATCGTCAAAGGGGCAGCTAAAGGGGCCGATCTCAGGGTCTTGGTAGAGGGTAATGGCGGCAGCGGTCATCTGTTCCCCCAGGCCATCACTCCAGGGGGACGATCCTTCTAGCACTCGCTTGCCGCTGAGGGCAGACTGCAGGGTGCCCCACAACATATCAGCGGCTTTAGCGGTAAAGATCACAGGCATGCGCCCGGTATTAACCACCGCTGTTGTTTCTGCCCACCCCAGCCGCTGCAGAATTTGAGCCGCCAGGTGCTGGCTATCTAACCGATCCCGTTGGGTCTGGCCGTCGCTGACGCAGAGAAAGTCATCCCCTCGGACCCATTCTGCGGAGCCATAGGCGCTGAGGGTGGTATCGCTGTAGTGGCAGTCCAGCCCGCAACTGTTGAGAATACGGGTGGTTTCCAGATCGCACTCTAAATCGATCCCGCAGATGCTGTCAGGATAGGCGCTACAGATGCGATCGCGGATCTCGTTTCCCCAGGTAATCAACTGCTCGACGGTGACCGCCTGCCCCATATCGGGGTAATGGTGGCGACCCCCTGCCGCCAGTTCGATCGGTTCTGGATCGTTGAGGGCGCTGATGGCTAGCGCCTTGGCCACAATGGCTTCCGCTGGCACATGGCCATAGGCCACTGCCAGGCCAGGACGATTGTTCACCCATAGGCGTAGGGCGGTACCGGCTGCGGCAGAACTTTCTAGCTGTTTGAGGCGGTTAGCTTCGAAAAACACCGGCTGCGACTGCGATCGCGATTGCAGCACCTCCGCCGCCTCTGCCCCGTGCTTCAGCGCCAGGTCGAGCAGCTGTTCAGCTAGCAAATCGTCGGGTAGACAGGACTCCATAGGGGCTCAGCGGCAATGTCAGAATAATCGAGTTCTAAATCTATCTTCGCGGATGGTCGTCCCCCTGGAAAGGATCAACCTTAAAATCCGGCGGACGTTAGCTGCTGCCCCTCCCCCCTGACGCCAATCGGGGGTAATATAAATTCACGCCTGGATTCACGCCTGGAGAGGTGGCAGAGTGGTTGAATGCGGCAGACTCGAAATCTGTTTTGGGGTCACACCCAACGAGGGTTCGAATCCCTCCCTCTCCGTATTCTTATTTTGCTAGACCATGGTTCAGCCTCATCCGCCAGTCATTGAGGTTCCCTTACGTTGGGCGATCGCAACTCCACTGGTGGTGCTGGCGGTTGGAGCCGCCAGCTTACTGACCTTTTCGACCCGGAATCTAATTGCCGACCTAGTGATGATGGTGGTTGCCCTGGGGTGTGGGCTGTGGATGGCCCAGGCGTTAGCGCTGCGGCTGCGGCTGCTCAGCCAAGCCAGTCAGGCTCTGGCCCGGGGTCGGTTGGATCAGCGCTTGCCCACCAACAGTCCGATCGCAGAGCTGAATACGTTAGCCCGATCATTCAACCAAATGGCGGATCAGCTCCAGCAGGCTTTTCAGCAAGCTCACCAAAATTTAGCCACCTCAGAGAAAAAATTCGCCACCATCTTTCGCAACAGCCCCGATCCCATGGCGATCGCCAGTTTTCCTGACGGTCGCCTGCTGGAGGTGAACGATAGCCTGCTGGCGTTCTTTGGCCGCGATCGCTACGAGATGATTGGCCACACCTCCCTTAGTCTGAACCTGTGGGCTAACCCTGAGGACCGGCAGACTTACATCAATGCCTTGCAACAGCAAGGCTACATCCGGAACCAGGAGGTGCCCCTACGCACCCAGTCGGGGCCGGTGAAGACCACCCTGCTGTCTGCTGAGGTTTGCGCCCTGGATGGGCAAGACTGTGTGATTGTGATCCATCGAGATATTAGCGATCGCCAGCAGGCTGAAGCCCAACTGCGGCAGACCGAACAATGGCTACAGCAGTACAGCCAGGTTTCCCCCAGTATGATCTATACCCTGGTGGAAGCTCCAGGCCCCGAGGGCAAGCGGGTCTGGTTTGAATATCTGAGTTCAGCGGTGGAAGGCATCGGCGAAATCACCGTTGAGCAGGTGCTGCAGAATCCCAATATGGTGATGAATCTGATTCATCCTGACGACCGAGCCGGGTATCTGGCCGCCGCTGCCGACAGTGAGGTCCACCTCAGCCCTTTTTCCTATCAGCTTCGGATTATCACCCCCTCGGGGCAAATCAAGTGGGTGCATGCCCACTCCCAGCCCGAATGTCGCCCCAATGGGGAGGTGGCCTGGCACGGGGTAGTCGTTGATATCGATAACCATAAGCAGGCGGATGCGGCCCTGCGCCAGAGCGAAGCCCGGTTTCGCCAACTGGCTGAAACGGTCCAAGAAGGCTTTTTTGTCTACGAAACAGATTTACAGGCGTACTCTTATGTTAATCCTGTCTACGAAGCCTGGTTTGGCCCGACCCCAGCCTTTGTCTCCCGAGCCCCAGACCATTGGCTAGAACACCTGCATCCAGAGGATCGACCCCGGATTACCGAGGCCCTAGCGAAAAAATATCAAGGATATCACTTCGACCAAGAGTATCGGCTGCTGCATCCTGAGCAGGGGTTGCGCTATCTGCGATCGCAGGTCTTTCCTATTTTTGATGCCGACGGTCATGTTATTCGCTATGTCGGGAACGTAGAGGATATAACAGCTCGGCGCCAGGCCGAGGCCACCCTACGAGAGAGCGAAGAGCGCTTCCAGCAGGTGGCCAATTATATTAATCAACTCTTTTTTGTCCGCTGTGCCCAGTCTGGCCAGTATCTCTACATCAGCCCCGGTTACGAGAAAATCTGGGGCCGCTCCTGCCAGAGCCTCTATGACAACCCAGAATCTTGGTTGGATCCTATTCATCCTGAGGACCGCCCCATGGTTCTAGCCTCCCTGCAAGAGCAGGAGATCAGCCATGGGACGCGACGAGAGTATCGCATTTTTAGACCCGATGGCACGATCCGTTGGGTCTCAGCCGAAATCTTTTTGAGTCTGGATGAGACTGGGCAACCGTTCCAATACATTGGGTTTGCTGACGATGTGACCGAGCGTAAACGGCTAGAGGACTCTCTCCGCTCCCAGGCTGAAGAAGAACGGTTACTGGCCGATATCACCCAAACGATCCGCCAGTCCCTCAACCTGGATCAGATTTTGGCTACCACCGTGAAGGCGGTACAACAGACCCTGCAAGCCGACCGCACCCTGATCTTTCGCCTCACCGCAGAAGGGGTCGGCCAGGTGATTCAAGAAGCCGTCAACCCTGCTTACCCCGTTACCACCACCACTCAATGGGAAGACGAACACTTCCCGGAGACCTGCTACGAGCATTATTGCCAGGGTCACCCACGCATTGTGCCAGACGTTGCCCTGGATCCCTGGGCTGACTGCCTGGTCGACTTGATGACCCAGATGGGGGTCAAGTCCAAGGTGGTTGCCCCCATTGTGCAGATTCAAGAGAGTGGTGCTTCAAGGGTGTGGGGGCTGCTGATCGTCCATACCTGTGCCGAATACCGCCAGTGGCAAGGGTCAGAGGTTCAGCTATTGCAGCGGATTGCCAATCAGCTGGCGATCGCCATTCACCAGGCCAGCCTGTATCAACAGTTGCAAGCAGAATTGGCCGAGCGGAGACAAGCAGAAGCCCGCCTACAAGAGCAAGAGACCCTGCTACGGGCCGTGGGGGACAACCTGCCGAAAGGGTTTATTTACCAATTTATCCATGAGCCGGGTAAAGGCTTTCACTTCTCTTACATCAGCGCCGGGATTGAGCAGGTGGTGGGCTTAACCCCTGAGGTGGTTGTCAATGACTTTAGTGCACTGACAGATCTAATTATTGAAGAAGACCGACGGCGGCTCCAAGCCCTGAATCAAGCCTCCCTGGAAAATCTCTCCCAGTTTGAGATGGAAATGCGCAAACGCACCCCCTGGGGAGAGATTCAGTGGTCAACAGTGCGTTCTATCCCTCGCCGCCTAGAGGATGGCCGGACCATTTGGTACGGGGTAGAGCTAGACATTACCCGCATGAAGCAGGCGGAAGCCGCCCTCAAAGCCAGTGAGCAGCTCTTTCGCAGTGCCTTTGACGATGCCCCCATTGGCATCTCCATTGTTTCGGTGGAGGGACAGTTTTTGCGGGCCAACAGCCGCTACTGTAATTTGCTGGGGTACAGTGAAGCCGAGTTATTGGGCCGTCACTTTATAGAAGTAACCCACCCCCCAGATATCGATGCTGATCTGGCTATTTTTCAGCAGATGCTGGCAGGAGAGATTAACACCTTTGATCTCAAAAAACACTATGTGAACAAGCAGGGAGAACACATCCCCGTGGTGGTCAATGCCTCTTTAATTTGCGATGACCAGGGCCAACCCCTGTACGTGGTGGGTCATGTTCAAGATATCCGCGATCGCCTGCAAGTGGAGCGCATGAAAGACGAGTTCGTCTCCATTGTCAGCCACGAACTGCGCACCCCCATTACCTCGATTGAAGGAGCCTTAACCCTCTTAGGGGCCGGCATTTACGACCATAACCCCGAAAAAGCCAATGCCATGTTACGCATCGCCATCAATAACAGCAAACGACTGGTGCGGTTGGTCGATGACATTTTGAGTTTTGAGCGCCTGGAGTCTGGTCAGGTGCAGCTGCCCATAGAACCCTGCCCCCTGACAGACGTGCTACACCAGGCGATCGAAGTGGTGCAGCCCCTGGCCGACCAACTTAAGGTAAGGCTACAGGTCACCGCCGGCCAAGTTGTGGTGCCCGTCGCTCCCGATGCCATTGTTCAGGCCTTGACGAACTTACTCAGCAACGCCATCAAGTTCTCAGAATCGGGGGACACCGTCTGGTTAACGGCAACCATCCCAGCGCCTGACTTGCGCCCACCCGTGCCCCCGGCCCCCCATGTGCTGATCTCGGTTAAAGATCAGGGGCGGGGAATTCCAGCGGATAAGCTAGACACCATTTTTGAGCAGTTTCACCAAGTGGATGTGTCCGACGCTCGCAAAAAAGGTGGCACTGGCCTAGGATTAGCGATCTGCAAACGGATTGTGCAACAGCACCGGGGCCATATCTGGGTAGACAGTTTGCTAGGGGAAGGCAGCACCTTTTACATGACATTGCCAATCCTGGAGCATCTAGATGACGCCAATGGTTAAGCGAGTGTTAACTCCATCACCCTTTCCACCTATGTGTCCCAGCTCTTGCACTGGAATAGCCTAGACTCGGCCAATGGGCTACGTTGAGACAGCAACAAAGTGGAAGGCGGAAGGTTCACGCTATACGGTTTGCGGTTTACGGTTCTGCCGTTCACCTTGCCCCATATACCGTGAACCTAAAATTCTCCCCAAATTCAAAACTCAAAAACACTCCATCACTTCCCCATTCCCCCACTCCCCCACGTCGGGGTCGTCGCCCCCGATTTGATTAGCCCGGATAATCCAGACAGTAGCTCCCACCTGCAGAAAAATCATCGCCATAAGGTCATGGGCCAGGCGGGGGAAAACTGTTCGCTAGCTAGCCAGGGTATCCACCAGGGTTTCCCCCACAAAGCGACCCAGGGTCAGTTCTCCGTTACACCAGTCTGAGTGGGCAAAGGTGG
>SLIY01000218.1 GCA_007135385.1 Leptolyngbyaceae cyanobacterium CSSed165cm_216 | reverse complement strand
AATCATTCGCGACGGGGCGATTCTGACCTTAGATGCCCGCCGTGGACTGGTGTACTCTGGGGCTTTAGGCCCGGTCAGAAATGAACCAGCGATGACTCTGTAGCTGTGTAGCCCTAGCTCAAAACAAAAGAATACCCCGAGGCTCAGGGTAGCTCGGGGTACGGCATGGTTATCAGGATTGAGTTGGCCTGGATTGCGGGGCACCTAGGGGGCTTTCCAGGCTGAATGTTTAGTCTTCAGGCTTGAACCATGGTCATAGTAGTTAGCAACAGAGACCATGACCAAGCCTGATCATCCTAAAAAGGACACACTTGGGACAAATATGTGATTAAACTGTTTATCTGTCTTGATTTCCTGAGCTGGGAAACAGCCGTCAGGGCCTAAGCTTAACCTACTTATAAAGCTCGGTAGAAAGGCGAAATGCCAAAATACCAGGTAGTAGGGCCAAAGCCAGGGCAATGAAGATCTGGGTCTCTGAAAGGGGCATGGAAATACTCCTCTAACGTCTAGACTTGATTGTTAACCAAGATGGCAACTTCCGTGATAGCTACCTCAGTAACTGTTACAGAGCTTAATCGTTCGTAGACTCGGCGCCGGGCGGCAGCAGAATCGATAGGGATATGAACACCACCGTGGTAACTGATGTGGATACGACCCAACCCAAACGCAGTGAATTTGAACGGCAACTGCTGCGAGTGCAGCGCGATTTACTGCGGATGGGGGCGCTGGTGGAAAATTCCTGTGTGTTGGCCCGTGATGCTCTGTGCGATCGCAACCTAGAGGCGGCCCAGCGTCTTAGGGATCATGACAAGCAGGTCGATCGCTTCTACCGGCAAATTGAGGTGGACTGCATGCACCTACTCACCCTACAAACTCCGGAGGACGAAGATTTACGACGCATCGGTGCCTTTATGCAGATGGTGCGTGACCTGGAGCGGATCGGTGACTATGCCGAAGACATTGGCGAGGTGGCCATTAAGCTGTTTCCCTACCCAGTACCATCGCTGATTGGCCGAGTCCAGACCATGCTCGATCGCTGCCGATCGATGGTGGCCATGAGTTTGCTGGCGCTCTCTAATTTGGATGCCCAATCAGGGTTAGACATTAAGCAAAAGGATGACGCCATCGATGCCGACTACGAGGATCTCTATGCCCAGCTAGCCAATCAAACGAACTTGGTGGGTTCTGTGGAGCCCACCGTGCTGCTGGTGCTAGCCATTCGCTACCTAGAGCGGATTGCCGATCATGCCACCAACATTGGTAAGCGGGTGGCCTACATCGTCACCGGAGAACGCACCTAAGGGGATTCCGTGATCGGTGGAGCCCTTGTTTTGCCCCCACCAGAGGGGAAGATCCCCGTTGTCTTTACAAAAGGTTACTTGGTATTGACAAAAAGATTTGACAGGCTTCCATTTTCTGAGACATTGTAAATAGAGTGCCATGCCCGTGACAAGAGCCTGAGGTGATGGCTCTCTGAGCCTGTTCGGGTTTAGGGAGGGCAGTCATCAGAGATAGTCATCAGAGATCGACAAGCGGAAGTCATATAGCCGTTGGCAGGCTGTTTCCCCTTGACGCAGTGGTGAATGGTTGAACTCAAGCAGGGGTTGGCGCATTATTATAGGCGGCAGTTAGCTTCGCTGTCTGGGGCTGTACCTGCCTATCCGTTCACCCGGCTAAATGGCCGATCGCGGATATTGACGGCGGTTGACCGCCATGGGGCTATTGATTGAGCCGGTTTTGGGTGCTTCCTCGTTGCCACAGGAGGTCCGACTACCGGGCTGTAGCAAGCCTAGCTATCTATAGGGTTAGGCTACCGTTGCAGGATTGTCTAGAGAATGAACAAGATTTAGGAACTTGGTCGCTACATGGAATTTTCGATTGCGGCGCTGCTAGCGAACTTCGATAAACAGAAAACCCTGACGCTAAAAGCCTTAGAAAAAAAGCTTCACTGCACGAGTGAAACCAGCCAGCGGGACTTGCAAATTGCGGTAGATGCCTTAGAACGGCTGGGCATTTTGGTCAAGGAGCGGGGTAAGTACCGCCGTCAGCTAGACGAGGAGGTGATTGAAGGCAAGCTGCGCTGTTCTAGCAAGGGGTTTTGTTTCGCGATCCAGGACGAGGAAGCAGCGGATGATATCTATGTCCGAGAGAGTCAGCTGAACACGGCCTGGAACGGCGATCGCGTGTTAGTCAAAGTCACCAAAGAAGGCAGCCGCCGCCGTAGCCCTGAAGGGGAGGTGCAGTTGATCCTAGAACGGGCGAATGCCTCGGTGCTAGCTCGGGTGAAGCAAGAGGAAAGTGACTATCGAGCCGTTCCGTTGGACGATCGCCTCCTATTTGAACTTGCCCTGGTGGCCAACGGTACAGATTTGCAAGCCGCTGTGGATCAGCTGGCCCATGTGGAAATTGTCCGGTACCCCCTGGGGCAACACCCCCCCCAAGGGCGAGTCGCCCAAGTGTTAGGCAGTAATGCCGAAGACGCCTCTGATATTGACATCGTCTACTGCAAGCACGACCTGCCCCGCAGCTTTTCTGACGCGGTTTTGGCCCAGGCGGAAGCCCTGCCCAGCCGGATCAAGAAAGCGGAACTCAAAGACCGAGTGGATCTACGCGATCGCCTCACCGTCGCCATTGATGGCCCCAATGCCAGGGTGATCGACGACGCCCTCACCCTAGAAAAGCTGGATAGCGGCCACTGGCAGTTGGGCATTCACATTTCGGACATTGCCCACTACGTAGACGCCTACTCTCCCATTGACCAGAGCGCGGCCAAGCGGGGCACCTCGGTGTACCTGGGGGATGAGGTGATTCCCATGCTCCCTCCACCCCTGTCGGGTTCCCTGGGGTCTTTACTGGCCGGCAAGGATCGCTTGGCCCTGTCGGTGCTGGTTACCCTCGATGACAGGGGGCAAGTCCTGGAGTACGAGGTGCAGCCCTCGGTGGTCTGTGTGGACCACCAGATCACCTACCAGCAAGCCCAAGCGGTGCTGGTACGGGATGATAGCGATGCCATCAAGGCGCTGGACATTAAACCCAAGGCCCTGAAGGGGCTAGAACCGATCTTTGATTTGATTGACAATCTGCTGTACCTCAGCCAGGCCATCAAGCGGCAGCGACTTCAGCGGGGGGCATTCGAGCTCAATCTGCCCGAGTACGACTTCCCTACCGATGCCGGGGAGGTGCTGGCCCACTACCGTTCCCCCAAATTCCAATACGACGACGAGGGATTGTTAGGGGTAGTGGTGGTCTCAGCCGGGCTGCCCTCCCGTTCCATTGTGACGGAATGCATGCTGCTGGGGAACCAGTTAGTGGCCCAACACTTAACAGCCCTGGGGGTACCTGCCATCTACCGTTTACACCGGGCGCCCGAGGCCAGCGATGTACAAGAGTTGGTGAAACTGGCAGAGAATATGGATATTCAGCTCACCATTGCTGACGAAGAGTCTCCCCAACCCAAGGACTATCAGCGGTTTGTGGAACAGTTTGCCGAGTCCAAGTCGGAAAAAATTCTAACTTACCTACTGCTGGAAACTATCCAACCAGCCTTTTACAGCACCCATCCCGACCTGCACTTTGGACTGGCCCTAACCGAGGGCTATACCCACTTCACCTCCCCCTCCCGTCGCTATCCGGATTTATTGGTGCATCGCATTCTCCATGCGGTGTTTGAGTCCGGTCGCGATCGCCGCTCTACCCGCTCCAAAGATCGTGTCAACCTGCGCCATAGCTCTTGCCACGGCCAGATCAACTGGAATGTCCTACCTCCAGATATCCAGCACGAATTTGAAGATGACATGGGCCGCATTGCCATTCACCTGACAGAACGGGAGCGCCTAGCCCAGGAAGCGGAATCGGACCTGGAGGGGTTGAAAAAAGCAGAATTTATGCGCTCCCACACGGGCGAGGTCTTCCATGGCCTGATCACGGGGGTTCAGTCCTACGGTTTCTTTGTAGAAATTGAAGAACTGCTTGTAGAAGGGCTAGTCCATGTCAGTTCTCTGAAGGATGACTGGTATGAATACCGGTCTCGCCAGCAAAAGCTCGTGGGCCGTAAGAATCGCCAGCAGTATCGCCTGGGGGACCAGGTGGATGTGCAGGTGAAAAGCGTGGACTACTATCGCCAGCAGATTGACCTAGTGGCCGTGGGCGGCGGCAGCCAAGCCCCCGAGGACGACGATACCAGCTATAGCGAAGACGACAACGGTGAGCCCCTGGGGGACGAGGCCTCGGCCGATAACAGTGAGGAGTGAGCCTGAGGGGGGCGGCGAGAGATAGCAGAGGGCAAAGGGGCGGCCTCTCGACCCCTAAGGCCCTAAGTTGGGCTGCTAAGCGCTCTGCCCGCTGGTCTGCCTGATCTGCGGGGGTAAGGCAGAAGGGAATTAGGTGCAAGGTGTACGGTGGCTGAGCGACGGATTGGCGCAGCGCTGCCTAGGTTCGTTAAGATATATAAACTATCTGGCCAGCGCGATTCGAGTAGTTTTGGCATATTCCATGGCCCCTCCCTCCTCACCTCCTATCATCGTTGGCGTTACTGGAGCGTCTGGGCTCGTCTACGCCGTTCACACTGTCCGACACTTGCTCAACGCCGACGGTGTCATTGACTTGGTGGCGTCTAAGGCCTGTCAAATGGTGTGGCAGGCAGAGTCGGGCATTCACATGCCCCTTGACCCCGACCGGCAGGAGCAGTTCTGGCGTGACCAGGCGGCCGTGCCCCATGGGGGAAAGCTCCGCTGTCATCCCTGGGGGGATGTGGGGGCCACGATTGCCAGTGGCTCGTTTCGTACCCTGGGGATGGTGGTGATTCCGTGTAGTATGAGCACCGTGGCCCGCCTCGCCGCTGGCATGAGCTCTGACCTGCTAGAGCGAGCCGCTGATGTGCAACTTAAAGAAGGGCGCAAGTTGGTGGTTGTGCCCCGGGAAACCCCCTTCAGCCTTATCCATCTACGCAACCTGACCACCCTAGCGGAGGCCGGGGTGAGGATTGTGCCGGCCATCCCCGCCTGGTACCACCAGCCCCAAAGTATTGATGACCTGGTGGATTTTGTCGTGGCCCGCGCCCTGGATCAACTGGATTTAGATTGTGTACCCCTGCACCGCTGGCAAGGGCATCTAACCCCTGAGTCACGATAGGATGGGCAAAGCCCTTGTATGAACCTTGACCCATGGCCACCGCACGTCTTGCCATTGTTTTGCTGGTGCTAGGGACGGTGTTGCTGCTGGTTGTGCAAAACACAGCTCCGGCCCTGCCCCTGGTCTTTTTGGGGGCCAGAACCCTGGCGTTGCCCCTCGGGGTCTGGCTGGGGTTGGCGATCGCCCTGGGCGCCCTCACCACCGTGGGTCTGATTCTGGTGCTGCCCTTTACCAGACCAGGGGGGAGAAGCGGCCGATCGCCCGCCTACAAGTACAAGGCCCAACCCTTTTATGAGCCCACCCATCCTGACGCCACCGGGGCCAGCGCCACCAGTGCTGATGCCGCTAGCCAGTCATCGTTCCGTTCTGGTCGCCGCGATCGCCCCACCGGGGAGTGGCAGGCCTGGACTGACCTGAAATCCCCCAACCAGTGGAATGACTGGGACGCATTAAGCCAGGCCCATCAACAGTCCCAGGCTCCGCCCTCCCGCTCCGCCGCTAGCCAGACGGCCACCGCTACCTCATTTTGGCCGCCTAACTGGTTTGGCGATCGCCAGGCCGCCCAGAAACAGCAGATTGACCAGTCCTTAGAAGAGCTCACCCAGGACTGGGGCGATATGGAAAACCGGGCCTACACGGCCCCCGGTGTGAGTCCCGTGGACGACAGCCTTGACGACATCAACCAGGGCTGGGATAATCATCCCGCCCCACCCCCCCCCGACATTGAAACCTCCCAGAGTCCTAAACGGGTTTACCGAGATGGGTCGATTTATTCCTACAGCTATCGCCAGGGGGACGGCCTCGGCCAGACCGATCACATTTATGCCCCTGCTGATGATCAAGGTGCCTCCTCCGATGGGGAAGGCACCGCTGATGTCTATGGACCAGGCGATAGTTACTACGATGCTCCCCCCAACGCCCCCGCTGCCCCCCTCAATCAGGATCGATTAGACGATGACCTAGAGGACCCAGAAATCGCTGAAGATGGCGTTGTCGATGCCGACTATCGGGTGATTATTCCCCCCTATCAGCCCCCAGAGTCCAGTCAGGCTGACAGCGATTGGCGTGGGGAAACGGATGATTGGGATGACGCCGACGATGCCCTTACCCCGTAACCTCCGATACTCTGCCCCCTCCACGTCAAACCTTGCCCCTAACCCCCATGACCCTGTCCCAACACCTGAAAGGCATCAACCTCTATCTGATTGGCATGATGGGGGCTGGCAAAAGTAGCACCGGTGCCCAGTTAGCGAAAGCCCTGGGCTACCACTTCTTTGATACCGACTCGGTGCTGGAAGCCGCTGCTGGGCAGACCATTCCCGAAATTTTTGAGCATCAGGGGGAAGCCGCTTTTCGGCAGTTAGAGACAGCCGTACTGGCTCAACTCGCCGCCCACCGACGGTTAGTGATTGCCACCGGCGGCGGCATTGTCACCCAGCAACATAACTGGAGCTATTTACACCACGGCATTGTGATTTGGCTAGATGTCCCGCTGGCAGTGCTGCGAGCCCGCCTGGAGGGAGACATGGGACGGCCGCTGTTGCAAAGTGGTGACTGGGAAGCCACCCTAGCCCAGTTGATGACTCAACGACGGTCGCTTTACGCTCAGGCGGATGTGCATGTCACCATTGACGACCGTGACCAGGGGGTAGAAGCGATTGTTGAGCGTATCCTGACCTTAGTCGCGAAAAGAATTCGACCCCCGGCGGATTCAGCGATCGGGAATTGATACACTACTGGACAGCGCCAGACAGACCAGCAGGCGTCGGTAGCTGTGAAGTCTAGCGCCTGTCTATGCCGTTGCTGTCTGCCCAGTCCTTCATCGATTCAGGTCTATGGTTCAAATTCCTTCTTCCCTTGCAGGTGATATCCACGAAACTGAAGCCACTCGGGTCCGAATTCTGAGCGAGGCCCTCCCCTACATTCAACAGTTTCGAGGGCGCACGATGGTGGTCAAGTATGGTGGTGCCGCCATGAAAGATGGCAGCCTGAAGGCCGATGTGGTGCGTGACATTGTGTTTATGGCCTGTGTGGGTATTCGGCCGGTGGTGGTCCACGGCGGCGGGCCAGAAATCAATATTTGGCTGGGGAAGTTGGGTATTGAGCCTCAGTTTAAGGATGGTCTGCGGGTGACTGATGCCCCCACCATGGACGTGGTAGAAATGGTGTTGGTGGGGCGGGTCAACAAAGAACTGGTATCCCTGATTAACCAAGCCGGGGGCAAGGCTGTTGGCCTATGCGGCAAAGACGGTAATCTGATCACTGCCCGGCCCCAAGGGGCAGAGGGGGTGGGGTTTGTAGGGGAGGTGAGTAACATTTCCCCCGGCATTTTGAAGTCACTGGTGGAAGCGGGCTATATTCCAATTGTGTCGAGCGTGGCCAGCGATGATACAGGGCAGGCCTACAACATTAATGCCGATACCGTGGCCGGGGAAATCGCCGCCGCCCTGGGGGCCGAAAAGCTGATTTTACTCACAGATACCAAAGGTATTTTGGCAGATTATACGGATCCTTCAACCCTACTGGCTAAGCTGGATATTCAGCAGGCCCGACAACTAATCGACACCGGCGTGGTGGCCGGAGGCATGATTCCGAAGGTGAACTGCTGCGTGCGATCGCTTGCCCAGGGGGTCGGTGCAGCCCACATTGTGGATGGTCGGGTGCCCCATGCGCTGCTGCTGGAAATTTTTACTGATCTGGGCATTGGCTCGATGATCATGGCCTCGGAATTTCGTCACTAACCTGAGTTAGGGATCAGCAATTCCCTGTAAAGTAGGACCGCTGTCCCCGCTTGGGAGGTCTGTACTGCTCGCACAGTGACCCCAGGCGATGTCCTGAGCTGGTCGAAGCAGGAGATACCTGTTGACGTAGGTAGGCTGCGACAGGCTCAGTCGAAGGGGGAGGTCAGTCGAGGCTAATAGAGAAGCTCACCGCACCTAGCCGCTGATATTCTGGAGCCGTTTTAACCCACCCCGCCCTATGGACATCCCTCCCAAGCAGGGGAAGACGTTATCCCGAACTCAGGTTTGTTACCATTCTTCACTCGGGCAGACACCCAGGTCTGCCCTAATGCTATTGCCGACCAGGGCAGACACACGGGCCTGCCCCTACATCCCCAACCTCCCGACCCTGCGGGAAGCCGCTGCGCATCTACTGTTCCTTTCGGGAGAGCTGGTTTAGTCGAGGTAGCCCATCAGCACAGAAGCAGGGGGATCAACCAGATCATTGGGGGCAATCGGGCGATCGCCAGGAAGCACATGCAGATCAGCCACAGGTAGGTCGCTGACGGCAATGGGACGATGCCCAGGGAGCGTATCAATCGTAGAAATTTGGAATGTGTTTGCGGCGATGGGGCGTCCCCCCACCCAGTCCACCACTTCAAAGTTGCTGAGGGCAATGGGGCGGTGATTTGGCAAACTATCGGTTTCCACTAAGCGAGTATTGTCGCTCAGCACAATAATCGAACTATGATCAATCTCAGCTTTGACCAGCCCGGCCTCCTTCGGCTGGCGCTTAGCCCGACCACTAGAGCGAGATCCGCGACCGGAGGTGGTTTCTTCCTTGTCAGGGGTGTCTGCGTTATCGTTGCTCGAAGTGTTGCTCGTCGTCATAGGTAAATCCTTCTCATAGCGGCCAGTAGCCGCCTGGGCGACTACTTCAATATCAATGAAGATGAGTAGGGACTGGCCGAAGCCACATCCACTGGTCAAGAACTCGTCAAGAAAACAAGATATTTAAGTGATTATTATACTTTGGAGGCTGCACCATTGGGTTTATAAAACTTTATTACAGGTATAACCCTTCCCTACTAGCGGGTAAAGAGCTGATGATTGGGCGGTAAGCCGATCCCCATCCTTGGGGTCATGATCTATAATGAGTACATAAAGTGATTTGGGGGGCTGTAACGGTTTCGACGTTTTGATGAAAGTCACGCTGTGATACAGGCCGAGAGGGAGTCTACTCTCGTAAATCCAGGCTCAAACCAAACGTAACTGCGAACAACATCGTTCCTTTCGCTCGTAAAGCTGCACCTGTTGCTGCTTAAAAAACTCTTTTAACGAGCGTTCATAGTTTGACTCCGTTAAGAGCTATGGACAAACCCCAACGGATGCGTTAGTGAATTTCCTCTGGTGGATTCACTGGCAAAGACTTAACCAGAGCATCCCACCGTCCGGGATAAGTGACGGTTCCCGCCCTGAGGATTAGAGGGGCTAAGCCTGTGAATGAGTGGTGTGTTAATACTCAAAGCGGACACGGGTTCGACTCCCGTCAGCTCCATTTCTAAAAACGTGTGTTGGTTTATTAAATATTTTTCCATCTGAGAGGCCCTATGTTGGGTCTCTTTTTTTATCTGCCTATACTGAAGGTGTAGCCCCTAGGCTGCAAAATTAGCGCTTGCCAAGCGCATGTCAGCAGTTTTTGACAAACATTATTTAATCGCCTTTTGTTGTTTATTCCTTGCCATTTAGAACCATGCGTTTTCCTCTATGGTCTTATTTAAATCAGCCTGTGTTTAACAAGCAGTGCAAGACTGTATACAACCCCTGGCGCTTCTGGTATACCTATCAAATTCGCTTCTTAGAACGCTGCTGGTTAAGGGAGTATCGTCCCGAAGAGCACTATAAGCAGTAGTTGAGAAGAGGATTGTTTGCTCTGTTGTGTT
>SLIY01000337.1 GCA_007135385.1 Leptolyngbyaceae cyanobacterium CSSed165cm_216 | reverse complement strand
GCCAGTTGGCCATGACCCTAGAAGCAGCCCACTCCCGTCGTCGGGTTTTGCATGCCGCTGACACCACAGGTCGGGCGGTGGTGTCTATTTTGGCGGAGGCCGTCTTACAGCGGCCTAACATCACCGTGTTAGAAGGGGCCTTTGCGATCGATTTGTGGTTGCACCGGGGGCAATGTCAAGGGGCATTGGTGGCTGATCAAGGCCAGCTGCAGTGGATATCCGCCCAGGCGACGGTGCTGGCTACCGGCGGTGGTGGCCAAGTTTATGTGCACACCACCAACCCTGCTGCTAGCACTGGCGATGGGGTAGCTATGGCCTGGCGGGCGGGGGGGCAGTTGCGGGATTTGGAATTTGTCCAGTTTCACCCCACCTGTCTGACCCAACCCGGCGTACCGCCGTTTCTCATTAGTGAAGCGGTACGGGGGGAGGGGGCACATCTGGTGGACGACGACGGCGATCGCTTCGCCAAGGCCTATCACCCCGATGGGGAACTGGCCCCCCGGGATGTGGTCAGCCGCGCCATTTTTCATCACTTGCAGCGCACGGGCAAACCCCACGTCTGGCTTGACATGCGCCCTATCGCCACTGATCGGCTACAGTATCGCTTTCCCAACATCATCAAGGTGTGTCGCACCTGGGGCTGCGATCCGCTCAGTCAACCGGTGCCTGTCTCTCCCGCCGCCCACTACTGGATGGGGGGTATTACCACCGACCTACACAGCCAGACGACCATACCCCGCCTCTATGCGGTGGGGGAAAACGCCAGTACTGGCGTCCATGGGGCCAACCGCCTAGCCAGCAATTCCCTGCTGGAATGTCTGGTGTATGGGGCTGAACTGGCCCACTTACCCCTGCAGCCAGGGTTGGTGAAGCCCCACCCCTACAACCCTTTGACCCCAGAGGCTCTGCCTAATGCCCCGGACTGGCCCAATACCTCTGACTGGAAGGATCACAGCCTGGAGATGATGCAGCGCCAGCGGCACCAACTGACCCAGTTGATGTGGGACCGGGCCGCGATTAGTCGCCATCAACAGGGGCTAGAGGCGGCGATCGCCACCGTACTCACCTGGCATCAGCAGGCCCAAGCCACCCCCCTCAGTCAATGGGTTAAGGCGCTAGTTCCAGGGGTAGCCTGCCCCTTCCCCCGCCACCTCAGCCACGATCAAATGCGGGCTTGGGGCGAACTGCGCAACCTCTACGACATAGCCGACTTGATCCTCCGCAGTGCTGCCTTTCGGACTGAGAGCCGGGGCGGTCATTACCGTAGCGACTTTCCAGCCACCGCTGTCGACTGGCAGGCCCACACCCTGGTGAATCAGCAGCAGGGGTGGCGTCGTGCCAGGGTTGACTAGGGACTCTGCTCTTTTGGCTCTTGTGGGGGCTGATACCCCTGTTCAAACGCAAAGCGCACCAACTGAGAGCGATTTCCCAGCTTAAGTTTGGCCAGTATATTGCTGAGATGAGTTTGGACCGTACGGGGGCTGATAAACAGATGCTCGCCAATCTGTTTATTGGTAAACCCCTGCACCACTTGCCAAAACACTTTTTCTTCGGCTGGGGTGAGGGGCAATGGGGGAGGGGTTGATTGGGATGGCGTCATCGCCTTATACAGCCGTTGGGAACGGGCGATCGCCCCCTTGACTTTCGCGATCAGCTCTTTGACATGAAACGGTTTCACCAAATAGTCATCGGCTCCAATCAGGTGGCCTTTGACCCGGTCATCCACATCCCCTTGACTGGACAAAAAAATGAATGGGATGATGTCGCCCCCTGGTCTAGATCGCAGTTGATGGCAAAATTCAAACCCACTCATTTCTGGCATCACCACATCGGAAACCACCACATCAGCTGGTTGTCGATGGAGCAGGGTAAGGGCTTCTTGGCCCGACAATGCATTGATCACCTCAAATCCTTGGGTCTTTAACCGACGGGTGAGGGCCATCTGTAGAATCTGGTCATCATCAACAATTAGGACTGTGCTCATGGTTCAAGGCTTCAACGATAGTCAGGACATGGGCCATAGGCCAGAGCCTACAGGCAGAAAAAAGAGGCGCTAAGGATAGCCGCTAGGGAAACCAGAAAACGGTATGAAATAAGCGGTTCTAAGCCACAAAACCGGATTAGACTATGGGTTGTTTTGTCGTTTCGTGGGCAATTTGCGATGTACGAACGAATTACTCCTCCCTCCGTGGGTGAACGCATCACCTTTAAAGATGGCGAACCTGTCGTACCAGATACGCCTATAGTTCCCTACATTCGTGGGGATGGAACGGGGGTCGATATTTGGCCTGCGGCTCAGCGGGTATTTGATGCGGCGGTGGCGACAGCCTACGGTAGCAAGCGGGAAATTGTCTGGTTTAAGGTGTACGCTGGCGACGAAGCCTGTGAACAGTACGGCACGTTTCAATACTTGCCAGAAGATACCCTGCAAGCAATTCGCGAATATGGGGTAGCGATTAAGGGGCCATTGACGACCCCGATTGGGGGTGGCATTCGCTCGTTAAACGTGGCTTTGCGGCAAATTAACGATCTCTATGCCTGTGTTCGACCCTGTACGTACTATGCTGGCACCCCGTCTCCCCACCGCAGTCCTGAAAAGCTAGATGTGATCATCTACCGGGAAAATACTGAGGACATTTACCTCGGCATCGAATGGAAGCAGGGGGACCCCATTTGTGACCAGCTAATCAAGATCCTGAACACTGATTTAATTCCCGCCACCCCAGAACACGGTAAAAAACAAATCCCGCTGGATGCTGGCATTGGCATTAAGCCCATTAGTAAAACTGGTACCCAGCGGCTGGTGCGGCGGGCCATGAAGCATGCCCTACAGCTGCCTAAAGCCAAGCAGCAGGTCACCCTGGTGCATAAGGGCAACATTATGAAATACACAGAAGGGGCGTTCCGGGATTGGGGGTACGAGTTAGCGACCACCGAATTTCGGGCGGAATGTGTGACGGAGCGAGAATCCTGGGTGCTGAGCAATAAAGAGCATAATCCCGATATTTCCATTGAGGACAATGCCCGCCAGGTGGAACCCGGCTACGATGCCCTAACTCCCGAAAAAAAGGCCGAAGCCTGCGAGGAGGTTAAGGGAATTTTAGAAGCCATCTGGGATACCCACGGCAATGGCCAGTGGAAAGAAAAGGTAATGGTCAACGATCGCATTGCCGATAGTATCTTCCAGCAAATCCAGACTCGCCCCGATGAGTACTCGATTTTGGCCACCATGAACCTGAATGGCGACTACTTGTCCGATGCCGCCGCCGCGATTGTGGGGGGGCTGGGCATGGGGCCAGGGGCCAATATTGGTGACACCTGCGCCATTTTTGAGGCCACCCATGGTACCGCCCCTAAACATGCGGGGCTCGATCGAATTAACCCCGGTTCTGTCATCCTCTCAGGGGTGATGATGCTGGAATATATGGGCTGGCAAGAGGCCGCCGATCTGATCAAAAAGGGGATTGGTGGCGCGATCGCCAACCGAGAAGTCACCTATGACCTAGCCCGGTTGATGGAACCGCCGGTGCAGCCCCCGCTCAAGTGCTCGGAGTTTGCTGAGGCGATTATTCGTCACTTTGGCGATTAGCGCCTAGAGCCTAGAGCATCGGTAGAGGCTGTCAAGATCCCAGGGGCCTTGGACTAATTGACCATGAGCTTCCGAGCATCCCAAGGCAGAACCCTGGGATCTGTACCGGCGTCACTTTGGCGATTAGGTGGGGGATAGATGGGGAAATCAGGAGAGGACCCTGATACCCGAAATAACCCACCCCTGCCTACTTCGACAGGTTACCCCTGCTTCGACAAGCTCAGGACCCCGTCTGGGGTCGCTGCGCGAACAGCACAGGCCTCCCAGGAGGGGATTTCGAAACCCGAAACCCGATCTCCAAAAACTCAAGCGCCAGTTTTTGGGAATGGCTTTAGTATAGGGGGCTAAATCGCACCGTTAAGCTTACCCCCTAGCCTGAGGCCCAGACCATATTCGCCGCTGAGGGGGATGATAAAAACCTGGGGATGGCCTGCGCCAATGATCTCTAAACGCTTCTTCTCTGGTTTCCGTTGGCTGTTACAACAGCCCTGGTTATGGTTGCTGCTGTGGGGCGGCGGCTTACTCTATCTAAATCATCCCGCACCCAGCCTGCGGGCGGATGAAGCCTACTATGCCCAGCAGGCCCGGTGGATGCTCCAGCACAACAACTGGATTACCATCGGTTGGGAGGGGGTGCCTCAGGTCAATCAACCGCCGGGGTTGCCGTGGCTGATGGCCTGGAGCTATCACTGGTTTGGTTACAGCGAGCTCACGGTGCGGTTGCCAGCTACGGTGGCGGCAGCTATGGCCCTAGGGCTAACCTGGCGAGTGGGGCAACGGCTTCTGCCTCCATTGAGTGGCCTGTGGGGGGCCGCTATTTTGGCGGTGTTACCCCTGTGGATACAGGCGAGCAAGCTGGGCACCCCAGACATGCTTGGGGTAGCCCTGCCACTTTTAGGGATTTGGGCCTTGCTACACAGCGAAGACCACCCGCAACGGCGATTGAGTGGTGGCTTGGGGGCTGGTATTGCCTTCAGCGCCGGATTTTTGGTCAGTGGGGTAATGGCCGTGCTGCCCCTGGTGGCCCTGCTCCCCTACCTGGTGCGGGGGCGTCACAGTCATCACCACCTGCAGAATCCTGGCCTGTACTGTGGTCTGGGGCTAGGGGCAATTCCGACGGGCATTTGGCTGGGGCGCACCGTGGCCCGCCATGGGGTGGAGGCGCTCTATCCGCTGGTGAGCCAGTTTCGCCTGCTGGGGTTACCCCCTGGGGCCGGGGCCCCTGCGATTACCCTAGAACCTACCGCCAGGCTGTCTTACTATCTCTGGCATCTGCCGCTCACCACCCTCCCTTGGGTGTTGCTGACACTGGTGGGGGCTTGGTTGGTGGGTCGCAACCCTCAGGTGGGGCGTCGTACCCTATGGCTGGGTTATCCGGTGGTGCTACTGGTGGGATTGAGTCTAGTGGAACCACGTCATGGCTCCTATGCCCTGCCGATCTACCCTTTTATGGCTCTATTGGCTGCGGTAGGGTTGCACTATTTGGGACGGTTGTATCGGTCGGCGGCCCCCAGCCGCTATCGGGTTGCCCTGGCCTTAGGCTGGGGGTTGGGAGTGTTAGCAATGGGGTTAATCTCAGCTGGGTTGGCCCTGTTACTCACCCCTGGCGAACTGATGTCACCAGAGTTGCGGCTCTATGGATGGGTGGGGCTCTTGGGAGGCATTGGCGGATTGGTCCCCTGGATCATTGGTTTGAATCGCCAGGGACGGATAACGCTACTCCAGCAGTGGCTGTGGCAGGGGGGCTGGCTGGTGGGGCCTTGGCTGGGGTTGGCGGCAGTGTTCCTGACCGGGTTGTGGGGAAACTATAGCCCAGATATTAAACAGGCCTTACACACGGGGGCGATCGCATCGACCCTGGCCCACAACCGAGTCCATGTGGTGTCATTGCCGGATGCCCCCTTGCCAGGGGCTGTCTTTGACCAGTCGCACACCATGATCTTGCTGACCGCGTATACCCCCTATCTGGGAGAGCTCTTGGCCCATTGGCAGGACTTGCCGTCTGAGACCTATGCCTGGGTCAACGTCCAGGCGGTGTTGCTGGATAACCTTGACCACGAGGTGATTGGCACCGTCGATGACTGGCAGTTGTTGCGAGCCCCGTTTGATCGGTTGTTAACTCCCCGAGGCTAGGGGGACATCGCAGAGGGATGAGCAGGTTATGGCTGACGTTACATTAGAAGAGTGGCTGGATGCGGTCAAAGGGGAAGCCTTGGTCAGCTTTCCCACAGACACCGTGCCTGCCCTGGCCGTGTGCCCCCAGGCGGGCGATCGCATCTATCAGCTTAAACAGCGTAGTCAAACCAAGCCCCTGATTTTAATGGGGGCCACGTGGTCCCAACTGCGCCCTTACGTGCTGGGCTCTGCCCCTGACGTCACCCAGTGGCAGCAGATGGCTGATCGCTACTGGCCCGGGGCTCTGACCCTAGTGCTGCCCGCCAGCGATCGCGTGCCTCCAGCCATCAACCCCCAGCAGACGGGCACCATCGGCCTGCGGGTGCCGAATCATCCTCTGGCCCGGTACTTGCTAGAGCGCACCGGCCCCCTGGCGACCACCAGTGTCAACCGATCAGGCCAACCGCCCCTAGAGACCATGGCCACGATCACCCAGACATTCCCCTCGGTACAAGTGCTATCGGCCACCACCTTGGCCCAAATTTACCTTGCCTTAACCGGCCAGCCACCCCCCGCGGCCGATCGCCCCCAGGGGTCGGGGCAGCCCTCCACCGTGGCCCGTTGGACAGGCCACGGCTGGGAGATTCTGCGCCAGGGGGCGGTAACCCTGCAAATCTGACATACTAGACTCAACCCTTTGCCTTGTCCCACGCTTCTGTGCCGCCCTATGGATCAGCCCCCCGGTCCTCCCCCATCCCAGCTTCAGGCGTTGCAACTGGCCTACGACCGGCTACAGCAGCAGCAGTACTTTCAAGCGGCGTTTTTAGGCAGCGCCTCCCACGAATTGCGGGCCCCGATCAACCAAATCATTAGCCTACACCAGCTGATTCTGGAGGACCTGTGCGAGAACCCAGCCGAGGAACGGGAGTTTCTAGCCCAGGCGAATCAGGCTATCCAAACGGTGCTGAAAAATTTGGACTTGCTGATCAGTCTGTCTAAGTTAGAGGTGGGTGGGGTCACCCCTAACTTGCAAGGGGTGCCTCTAGCTTCACTGTTGCATCAGGTGCAACAGCTGACCCAAATGAAATCCGTTAACCGGCACTGCCGCTTGACGGTGACCCAGGCGGAGCTGACGATCGTGGTGTGGAGCGATCGCCAGTGGCTGCTGCAACTACTGGTGATGTTGGTGGATACGGCCATTGACCTCGGTAGTGACGTAATTACCCTAGATGTGGCCCCAGGCTCCGAGGAGGTGGTCTTGACCCTCCACTGCGATCGCCCCCTAAAGCCCCAGTCCGATCCGGCCTCAATACCTGAAACCGAGGCTCCGCCACGGACTGGGTATGATCTCTCGCCTGAATTCAGGGGGCAGTTAGCCGCCCGCATTATCTCCCACCTAGGGGGACAATTGGATCACCGACAGCTAGATGACAAGGGTACAGAATGGACCCTTCAACTCCCGAAGGAAACGCCAACAGCTAGGGATGTCCCCTGAGCTTAGCCTGAATCGGCCAGGTGCCAGAATCCAGTCCCTGTTTGTATGTTCTCAAGCAACTTCCTCAGTACAACACTCCGGACAGTTTTTGATGGTCAACGGTAGACTGCGGGTTTCAGGCCTCTCCCCCAGTAACCCAATACTGTTCGGATAAATTAAATCAGCCGTTTTCAAGCTCTGAAAGCTTAATTTTCCGTCTCAGCTATTGCGATTTCTCTCAATAGTAAGCTTAACCGAACGGTATTGCCCAGTAACCCAGCTAACAAGACATTAAGGGTCTCAGCGCTTGCTCGGAAAAGTGTCCGGGACCATTGCAGTGACAGGTTGAGGGATTAAGTCAAATCCTGACTCTTGAATCCCTTGTCTCACCTTACAGCAATGCCCCTGTTGCAAGCTAATGTTAAGATGAGCGATTTCTATAGTTTAATTTGACTTGTTATCTTTAGGGCAATCAACTCTCACTTTAAAACCTTCTTTTAGGTAATCTTTGATCGCATCAGCGAACTTTTCATCTGCGGTTTTTTTGGGCTTTTCTTTAACCAGGGTTTTTCCAAATAAAGCCTCATTAGTCCAAATAATAAACACAAAAACTAGAATAATTGCAAGTTCCATAGGTGCTGCGGTGACTCTGTTTCAGGGCCTTAAACACACTGTCTGTATCCAATGATCTACAGGAAATTGGTATACACATATTGAAATACAAAGATATAACCTTGGGTTCCGGAAAGAATTGGAGCAAATTCCAATCCAGACGTCAAGTTTTTCTAGGGGCAAAACTCCAGAACCTGAGCTGGTCTTGACGTACCCAACTCTAAACCTAAAGCCTGGAATTCAGAGACCATGGATGCCGACTTCAGCCGAGCAATCGAGATCTGGGCTGAAGCCACGATATTCCCTAGGGCTCTAACTCTGCCAAAACACCATTTTGAGACAACAGGGCCGCCCTATGGTGGCGAGAAGAGTCAGAGCCTCTAGGGAGCGTTCCCACGCAGAGCACGGGAACGAGAACAAACCAGATGGGTCACAGACCAAAAGTCTTTCACCTGACTTTGTTACCCGAGCAGGTCATGGTTGCAATGGCCAACCTAAGATAGGTTGCCCACACTATATCGGAAACTTTTGGTGTGGGAAGCGTCACCCGCTATATGTAGAGCTTTTTCATGGAATTTTCACCATAGTCCCGGAAATTGTCAGTTGGCCCAGGAACGTCACGGTCAAAATTTCACACTTTAAAGACGATGCCCTAGTACAGAAAGGCAAAAGGCAGAAGCATGCCCTGTTTGCGCAGCGATCCCAGGCGATGTCCTGAGCCTGTCGAAGGAGGGGTAACTTGTCGTTTCGCAAGCGACATCAAACGCGAAGCGCCTGCAAAGGAGGAAGGGGCAGAAGGCAGAAAAGAAATCCCTTTCCACGCAAAGGTTTGCGCTGACGGAAACAGACCAAATCCAGGTTCAGACCTGGAGTTCTGCCTGTGGGAAAACTCCAGGTCTTGAGCTGGACTTGGATTTGGTGGGTTATTTCTGCCTCAGAGGACTAACCTTCCCGTAGTTTTTCGGCCCAGACCCGGGTAGGTAAACCCCAGACATACACAAATCCTTCAGCGGCTTTGTGGTCAAACTGGTCGTCGGCGTTATAAGTGGCAAGGGCATCAGAGTATAACGCCAGGTCAGACTGGCGGCCCACCACTCGGGCGTTCCCCTTAAATAGCTTCATGCGGACGGTACCCGTCACCCGCGCTTGGGTTTGCTGTACAAAGGCATCTAGCGCCAGCTTCAGGGGACTGTACCAGAGGCCGTTGTACACCAGGCGACTATAGGTTTCTTCGATCCCCCGTTTGTACTGGGTGACATCGGCGGTCAGGGTCAGACTTTCTAAATCGCGGTGGGCGTCAATCAGCACTAGCAGAGCTGGGGCCTCGTAAATTTCCCGAGATTTGATTCCCACCAGGCGGTTTTCGATCATGTCGATGCGACCTACCCCATGGCGACCAGCAATACCATTGAGTTCGGTGACCAAAGCCACTGGATCTAAGGCTTTACCATTCAAGTGGGTGGGTATCCCCTGGGTAAAGCCAAGGTCGATGTATTCGGGATTATCAGGGGTGTTTTCAATCGCTTGGGTGATCAAAAACACTTCTTCTAAGGGCTCGGCCATGGGGTCTTCCAGGGGACCCGCCTCGATGCTGCGCCCTAGCAGGTTGCGATCAATGCTGTAGGGGGATGATTTCTTCACCGCAAAGGTGAGGCCGTGGTTTTCCCCATAGGCAATAGCATCGGCTCGGCCCATGCCCCACTCCCGCGCCGGTGTGAGGACTTTGAGCTTGGGGTTAAGGGCGGCGATCGCCACATCAAACCGCACCTGGTCGTTGCCCTTACCAGTACAGCCATGGGCCACGGCATCGGCCCCATAGCGGTCGGCGGCTTCTACCAGGGCTTTGGCAATCAGTGGTCGGGCCAGGGCGGTGGAGAGGGGATAGCGATTTTCATACAGGGCATTGGCCTGAATCGCTGGAAAGGCATAGTCGCGGATAAATTCTTCAGTCAGATCAGCCACCAAGGACTGGGAAACCCCGGCGTTTAGAGCCTTTTGGCGAATAGGTTCAAGCTCATCCCCTTGTCCCAGGTCGGCGG
>SLIY01000086.1 GCA_007135385.1 Leptolyngbyaceae cyanobacterium CSSed165cm_216 | reverse complement strand
TTAAAAAGACATCAGTAGTTCTGTAGGGTGGGCTCTGCCCACCATTAATCAGGAAAACTTAAAAAGACATCAGACCCATCTTTCACCAGACATGCCTACCTATCGACGCAACTTTACCCCTGGGGGAGCAGTCTTTCTAACTCTAGTGATGTTCAAGCGCCAGCCAATTTTCGCTGAGCCCAACAATGTGCAGCTACTACGAAAAGCTGTTTCTACCATGAAAGCTGAGATGCCTTTTGAATTCACAGCAGCGGTCATTTTGCCCGATCACATTCACTCCGGTGAAGCATGGCCTAGTACGTTGCCCTCACCAGTAGGAGTATTCAAGCTTTCGGCGGTTTGTGAGCGAGGGATTTTATGGAATGGATTGGGGATGCCAGTGTAGCGGCCAAGCGATAAAGATGAATAGGTTTGAGCAAAATTTAGAGGTTGGGGAATGACTCTGAGAGGATGTTGGTAGAGTGGTGGGCAGAGCCCACCCTACGGGCTACTTCCTTAGGTGCAGTGCTAAGCAGACTTCGCCAGCTTAGCCCGTAACCCAATCACCGTTAGCCCAACAACTTCCTGAGTTGCTTCGTCATAGCGCAGCACCACGCCATCGCCAATATCGACTCCAACGGCTGGACGAGGTTCACCAACCGATAGATATAAGACATCTGCTTCGTCATCATAATCCCAGTTGGCCTGGTCAGATGCTTGTAGAATTTTCAGCGTGTCCATAAAACCTCTCTTTGTTGCGACGGACGACGAGTCAGATAAGCCGTCAAAATAAGCAGCAAAAAACCGGGTTTCTTTGGACCACTACCAATGGCTAGTCCAGCATTGGAGGCAAGAAACCCGGTTTCTGGGTGAGCGAGTTAAGGCAGTTCGGTGGTGCCCATTAAGTAGCGATCGCACTCCCTGGCCGCACCCCGTCCCTCATTGATCGCCCATACCACCAGACTCTGGCCCCGGCGGCAGTCCCCGGCGGCAAATACCCCCGGAATCGAGGTGGTGTACTGCTCGTGCTCGGCCTTCACATTGCTGCGGCCATCTTTCTCTAGACCCAGGGCCTCGATCAAGGGCTGCTCGGGGCCAAGGAAACCCATGGCCAGGAGGACGAGTTGGGCCGGGATCACCTTCTCGGTGCCGGGCACATTCTGCGGCACAAACCGCCCGTTGGCGTCTTTACCCCACTGAATTTGCACCGTATGGATGGCCTTAACGTTGCCCTGCTCATCCCCCTCAAACTGGGTGGCGGTGGTCAGGTAAGATCGGGGGTCATCGCCAAACATGGCCGCCGCTTCCTCCTGGCCGTAGTCCATTTTGTAGACCTTGGGCCATTCGGGCCAGGGGTTGGCGGCAGAGCGGGTTTCCGGCGGCTGGGGCATAATTTCCAGCTGGGTGACGCTGTTGCAGCCGTGGCGAATAGAGGTACCGACACAGTCTGTGCCGGTGTCGCCCCCACCGATGATGATCACATCTTTGCCCGCCGCCGAGATGTAGTCATTGCCGGGATAGCCATCCAGTAGCGCCCGGGTGTTCTCGGTCAAAAACTCCATGGCAAAGTGGATACCCTTCAGCTCTCGCCCCTCAATCGGTAGATCACGGGGACGGGTAGAGCCGGTGCAGAGCACCACCGAGTCAAACTCCTTAAGCAGGTTTTCTGCCGAAATGTCTTTGCCCACTTCGGTATTGCACACAAAGGTGACTCCCTCGGCCTCCAGTACGTCGAGCCGGCGCTGCACCACCTGTTGCTTGTCCAGCTTCATGTTAGGGATGCCATACATTAGTAGGCCGCCGGGGCGATCGGCCCGCTCGTACACGGTGACCCAGTGGCCCGCCGAGTTAAGCTGAGCGGCGGCAGAGAGGCCAGCCGGTCCAGAGCCGATCACGGCGACTTTCTTGCCAGTGCGCTGTTGCGGCGGGGTGGGGGTAATCCAGCCCGACTCCCAGCCCTTTTCAGCGATGGAATACTCGATGTTTTTAATCGTTACTGGGGGGCTGGTGATTCCCAGCACACAGGAACCCTCGCAGGGGGCCGGGCAAACCCGCCCAGTGAACTCCGGGAAGTTGTTGGTCTTGTGCAACCGCTCCAGGGCTTCTTGCCACAGGCCCCGATAGACCAGGTCATTCCATTCAGGGATCAGGTTGTTGATCGGGCAGCCGCTGGCCATGCCGCTGATGGTGCTGCCGGTGTGGCAGAAGGGGGTGCCGCAGTCCATGCAGCGAGCCCCCTGGGTGCGGAGGTTTTCCTCCGGCATCGGCAGGTGGAACTCGTCCCAATTACGAATGCGATCGGCGGGGGCGACCTCTGGCGCCACTTCCCGCAGGTATTCCATAAAGCCAGTCGGTTTTCCCATGGTGGTTCTCCTAAAGAATGCGTTGATTGGGGAATAGGTAGGATGGGCAAAGCCTGCGTGCCCATCAATGATTTGATTGTGGCGATGGGCATGGTCTATCGACTTTTGCCTCTCTTACGGATCTGGTTGTTTTTTAGACATGTAGGGATCCAAATAAGTGGCGGGAATACTTAGCTAGAATTGAGTCATACCTAAGCTGAGGTCAGGCAGTACAGACACCGGAGAGTCCAACGAATAGCGACATTCGGGAAGCGTTGATTGATCTGCAGAATGTGATCGATGAAGTTCGGAGTTCTGCGGAATGTGATCGATGAAGTTCGGAGTGAGGTCCGGGGCGAAATCGAGGACGTTCGGAGTGACATTAAAGGCCTGGGTGACAAGGTAGATGAGCAAGACTACAAGTTCGATGCTTACCAGAAGGGCATTGATGGCATGGTGCACATGTCGATCACTATCATCATTGCTACCGCTACTGTGGCCGTTTTACCCAGCTTGAGTCCGGCTATCACCGCCATCATTAACGCAGTAACGAACGGTACCCAGTAGGGACATAGCATGCTGTGCCCCTACCCATCGGCGCTGCTAACTTCCTCCAATTCGCGCTACATCGCGGGCGTTTTCTTCGAAGGCGGCGGTGAGGGCATCGTCGCCAGTGAGGCCATCGGCCAGGGCTTTTTGGATGTGTTGCAGCACCCGCTTGTAGTCCCGGGGCATCACCTTCACAAACTTGGGCACGGTGTTCTCCCAGTCTTCTAGCAACGTCAACCCTCGCTTGCTCTGGGTGTAGTTCACATGGCGCTGGATCAGCTCTTGCAGGTCGCGAATTTCTTCGGGGTCTGCCAGGGTTTCCAGATCCACCATTTCGGTGTTGCAGCGGGTAGCGAAATCGCCCGCCTCATCGAGCACGTAGGCAACACCGCCGCTCATGCCAGCGGCAAAGTTGCGCCCGGCGAGGCCCAGCACGATCGCTTTGCCACCGGTCATGTACTCACAGGCATGATCGCCAACCCCTTCTACCACGGCGGTCACCCCAGAGTTACGCACGCAGAATCGCTCACCAGCTAGGCCGCGAATGTAAGCTTCGCCGCTGGTGGCGCCGTAGAAGGCGACATTGCCGGTGATGATGTTTTCCGCAGGCACAAAGGTGGACTGTCTCGGCGGGTAGAGGATCAGCTTGCCGCCACTCAGGCCCTTGCCCAGGTAATCGTTGGCTTCCCCTTCTAGTTCTAAGGTGACTCCCTTGGGCACAAAGGCGCCAAAGCTCTGGCCGGCGCTGCCCTGGAAGTGCAAGTGCACGGTGTCATCGGCCAAACCTTCCCAGTGGCGCTTGGTGATTTCGTTACCGAGAATGGTGCCCACTACCCGGTTGATATTTTGGATCGGCAGGGTAGCGGTGACCTTTTCGCCCCGTTCGATCGCCGGTCGGCAGAGCTCCAGCAGGGTAGTCATATCCAGGGATTTCTCCAGACCGTGGTCCTGGACCGTCTGGCAGTAACGACCCACCTCCGGGCCGACCTCCGGCTGGTGCAGGATGGGAGAGAGATCTAACCCCTTGGCCTTCCAGTGGTCGATGGCGGCTTTGGGCTCCAGCACATCGGTGCGACCCACCATTTCATTCAGGGTGCGGAAGCCGAGTTGGGCCATCAGTTCCCGCATTTCCTGGGCGATGAACCGCATAAAGTTGACCACGTGGTCGGGGTCGCCCATAAAGTGCTTGCGCAGGGCGGGATCTTGGGTGGCCACCCCGACCGGGCAAGTGTTCATGTGGCAAACCCGCATCATGATGCAGCCCATGGAGACCAAGGGGGCGGTGGAAAACCCGAACTCTTCGGCCCCCAGCAGGGCACCAATCACCACATCGCGGCCGGTTTTCATTTGGCCGTCGGTTTCCACCACCACCCGGCTACGCAGGTTGTTCATCACCAGGGTTTGGTGAGTTTCCGCCAGGCCCAGTTCCCAGGGCAAACCGGCATGTTTGATCGAGGTTTGGGGAGAGGCCCCGGTCCCCCCATCGAACCCGGCAATCAGAATCACATCGGCGTGGGCCTTAGCCACCCCAGCGGCAATGGTGCCGACGCCGACTTCAGATACCAGCTTGACGTTGACGCGGGCGTCGCGGTTAGCGTTTTTCAGGTCATGGATCAGCTCCGCCAGGTCTTCAATGGAGTAGATGTCGTGGTGGGGCGGTGGCGAAATCAGGCCGACACCGGGGGTGGAGTGACGCACCTTGGCAATCCAGGGATAGACCTTGCGACCGGGCAGTTGGCCCCCTTCACCGGGCTTAGCTCCCTGGGCCATTTTGATCTGCAGCTCTTTGGCCTGGGAGAGGTAGAGGCTGGTAACGCCGAAACGACCAGAGGCCACCTGCTTGATGGCGCTGTTTTTAGAGTCGCCTTTCTCATTGGTCCAGGTGTAGCGTTCGGGGTCTTCCCCGCCTTCTCCGGTGTTGGACTTGCCGCCCAGGCGATTCATAGCGATCGCCAGCGCCTCGTGGGCCTCCTTCGAGATTGATCCATAGCTCATGGCCCCGGTCTTAAACCGCCGGGTGATCGCCTCAATCGGTTCCACTTCATCCAGGGGAATGGGCGATCGCGGCTTGAACTGCAGCAGATCCCGCAGGCGAAACAGCTGCTGCTCTTGCTGGTTAACCAGTTTGGCGTACTGTTTGTAGGCCTCGTAATCGCCAGTGCGCACGGCCTTTTGCAGGGTGTGAATCACCTCAGGGCTGAGTAGGTGGGCTTCCCCTTCTTTACGCCACTGGTAATCACCGCCCACATCCAGGGTGACGGGACCACTGGGGCGATCGGAAAAAGCGTGGTGATGGCGCTTTAGGGCTTCTGCGGCCAGCACATCAAGGCCTACCCCCTGAATGCGGGAGGCGGTCCAGGTAAAATATTGATCGATCACCGCTTGGTTTAGGCCCAGGGCTTCGAAGATCTGAGCGCCCCGGTAGCTTTGAATGGTGGAAATGCCAATCTTGGAGGCAATTTTGATCACCCCCTTGGTGACGGCTTTAACAAAGTTCTGGCAGGCTTTCTCCAGATTCATGGGGGGTAGCAGCTGGTCTTGAATCATGCCCTCGATGGTGTCGAACACCAGGTAGGGGTTAATCGCGCCGCAGCCATAGCCGATCAAGGTGGCGAAATGGTGCACTTCCCGAGGTTCCCCCGATTCCAACACTAGGCCCACCCGGGTGCGGGTACCATTGCGAATCAGATGGTGGTGCAAGCCACCGACGGCAAGCAGGGCTGGAATCGGGGCATGGTCGGGGTCGATGGTGCGATCGCTGAGAACGACCAGGCTTTTTCCCTGAGCAATGGCTTGATCCGCCGCTTCACAAATCCCGTCTAAGGCCGCTTTCAGCCCTGCCTCACCCTGGGCGACCTCAAACACCATGGGTAGGGTCACAGAGGAGAAACCCTGGGAACCGGCCTGCTTCAGCTGGGCCAATTCGTCATTGGTGATGATTGGCGTTTTCAGGTTGATCAACCGACAGCTCTCCGGCTCTGGTTTCAACAAGTTGCGCTCGCTGCCAATGGTGGTGGTCGCTGAGGTGATAATCGCTTCCCGAATCGAGTCGATGGGCGGGTTGGTGACCTGGGCAAACAGCTGGTGGAAGTAGTCGTAGAGTAAGCGAGGCTTGTTGGATAGCACCGGTAGCGGCGTATCCGTACCCATGGCCCCGATCGCCTCCACTCCATTTTCAGCCATGGGCTTCAGCAGCAGCCGCAGTTCCTCGAAGCTGTAGCCGAAGGCGGTTTGGAGGGTGGGAAGTGAGGTGGTGGGGAAGTGGGGTGGTGGGGTGGTGCCATTCTCCCCATCTCGCCCGCCTGCCATCTCACCATCAGGTAAATCAGCTAGTTTGACCAGGTGCCGATCCAGCCACTCCCGGTAGGGTTGCTCGGTGGCGATTTGCTGCTTGATCTCCGCATCGGCCACAATCCGGCCTTCCTCCATGTTCACCAGGAACATGCGGCCGGGCTCTAGGCGGCCCTTATAAGCCACGTTTTCGGGGGCGACGGGGAGTACCCCGGCTTCTGAAGCCATGATTACCAGGTCGTCCTTAGTCACCGTGTAGCGGGAGGGCCGCAGACCATTGCGATCTAGCACGGCTCCCATCATGGTGCCGTCGGTGAAGGCGATGGAAGCGGGACCATCCCAGGGTTCCATCAGACAGGCGTGGTACTCGTAGAAGGCTTTTTTCTCGGGGCTCATGGACTCGTGGGCCGTCCAGGGCTCCGGAATCATCATCATCACCGCATGGGGTAGAGAGCGGCCCGCCAGGGTCATCAGCTCTAGGGTATTGTCGAAAATGCCGGAATCGCTGCCATCTTTATTAATCAACGGCTGCGCCCGCTGTAAACTATCGCCAAACAGCTCCGATTCGAACATCGCCTGACGAGCATACATCCAGTTGATGTTGCCCCTCAGGGTGTTAATTTCGCCATTGTGGGCCACATAGCGATAGGGGTGCGATCGCTCCCAACTGGGGAAGGTATTGGTACTAAAGCGAGAATGCACCAGGGCCAGGGCGCTTTCCATATCAGGGTCGGCCAGGTCGGGAAAATACCAACCCACCTGCTCTGGGGTGAGCATGCCCTTGTAGACCAGGGTGCGACAGGAAAGGCTAGTGGCATACCAGTAGGGATCGACCCCAGTGGGGCGGATGGCGGAGTGCGATCGCTTACGAATCACGTACAGCTTGCGCTCGAAGGCCTGATCATCGGCCACATCCGCTGACCGTTGAATAAACACTTGCTCCATAAACGGTTCGCTGGCCTGGGCGGTTTCCCCCAAAGAAGCATTGTCCGTGGGCACATCCCGCCAGCCCAGCACCCGCTGTCCCTCTTCTTCCACAATTCGCTCAAACACCCGGCGGCTTTTAGCGCGATCGCTAGGATCCGGTGACGCAAAAAAGAAACCAACCCCATAGTGCCCTGGGGCGGGCAGGGTAATCCCTTCAGCGGCAGCCACCTTAGCCATAAACCGATGGGGCATTTGCAGTAAGAGGCCTGCCCCGTCGCCTGTATTCGCTTCGGCCCCCACCGCTCCCCGATGGGAGAGGTTCAGCAGAATGGTCAGTCCCTGCTCGACAATGCTATGGGATTGGGTACCTTTCATGTGCACGATGAAGCCAACGCCACAGGCATCATGCTCAAACTGTGGATCGTAGAGACCTTGAGGTTGGGGTAGGTGGGTGTGGGTCATGAAGTCACCGGACATTGATTTTCAAATAAGATGACGGAACGTAGACAGGCAGGCAAGGCAAACAAAGACAGGTTGATCGTACCTAAGTATTTTGCAATGAAAGATGAGGGAGCCACTGCTCTCTTAAGAAAATAATCGGATCATCAACCTCAAACCTTGCAAAATACCACAAAGTTTATGGATTTTTGACTTTACACATTTCTGTTATTTGGAATACAACTACAAGAAAAGATACATTTATAACCGTCAACCTCGGTTTGAAGTAAATATCTCGCCAGGAATGGTACGGTCAACGTCAGAACTGGCGGTAGCCATACCAGAACCTGCTTGCTGACATCGTAGGTCTCTATGTCGTATGCAAGTCGTATGCAAAAGATGCCTCCAAAGTGACTGTTAAGCCACTTTGGAGGCATCATCAATCATCTTTAGTTTACACCCGCTTCTGGAGTTGAAAAAAGTTATACCCTTTACAAGTTAGATCTGACAAATCAGAGAGAGTAGGTATTGTAAGAGGTGGCTTTACACACACAATACCCTAAGCCTTGGGGGAGTGTTTAGGAAATCGTGTCTACAGGGCTGGAATCCCTAATTTGTCGTTCCCAGAACCGGGACTTACACAAAAAACTGATCACTTCCGTCTTAGAAGAAATTGTGCAGATTATCCCAACCAAAAATAAACGGCTCTCCCAACTTATCCATGCCACCAAGACGTGGCCCTGAAAGCGGCTGAGGCAGGGCATTCGCTGCAGGAGTTTTACGACTTTTCAACCCAGGCCAGTGCTGAGGCTCTGCCCAAGACCGTCGAGCAGTTTTTTGCCGACTGCCGCAGCCGTTCCCAGAGTCTGCAAGATGGGGGGATGGCTCGACTGATTGAATACGCCGATGCCACCCTGACGGTACAGATTGCCCACGACTCGCGTACAAAGAAGTATTATCAGCTGGCAGGGGAGCGGTATCTTGTGGTGTTGTTAGATGACGAGACTCGGTGTCGTAGGAGATATAGTCAAATCTGGTGTATGGCAGGAAATCAAGCGGCGTCCTGCTGTTGGGTTAACTCGGTGTTGTCATCGGCCCGAATACCATCGTTGAACTTGACCCCTTCAATCACATCGGCCAGGTATTTGAAGCCTCGGATCCTGAGCCAGCTTTTCTGAGCACTCTCGACTAGCTTGAAGACCAGGGCCAGGATGGTGTCCTTGGAGACACAGCCTCGGGTCTGGTCAGTTCTGAGGCGCACGGTGGCAAAGGTGGACTCAATCGGATTGGTGGTGCGAATATGCGCCCAATGCTCAGCGGGGAAATCGAAAAAGGTGAGCAGCACATCTCGGTCTTTGACCAGACAGGTGACGGCTTCTGGATACTTCGCCTGGTAGGTCTTACTAAAGCGGTCTAAGGCCTTAATCGCCTCTGTTTTGGACTCAGCTCGATAAATCTCCCAAATCGCGCGTTTGGCCTCCGGTTGCTGGCGCTTCGGTAGTTTGTTGAGCACGTTAGCGGTCTTATGCACCCAGCAGCGTTGGGCCTTCGTAGCTGGAAACACCTGAGGCAGCGCTTTCCAGAAGCCTAAGGCCCCGTCCCCAATGGCCAATTCAGGATCCTGCGAGAGCCCTTGGTCTTTCAGGCGCAACAACAGGGATGTCCAGCTCAATTCAGACTCCCGATAGCCTGCATCAAGACCCAGGAGTTCTTTGTGGCCTTTATCCGTGACGCCGATGATGACCAGAATGCACTGCCGCTCATCGGCACGAATATTGAAATAAATGCCATCGGCCCAAATATAGACGTAGCGCTGCTGTTGTAATGACCGCTGCTGCCAGTCTTGGTGCTCCCCGCTCCACTTCGCTTTCAACCGACTAATCGTGGCGGGAGAGACCCCTTTGGCCTCAGGCCCGAGCAGCGCACTCAGGGCCTCGCTGAAGTCTCCCGTTGAGACCCCTTTGAGATATAGCCAGGGCAGCAGTTCCTCCACGCTGCTGGCCCGTTTCAAGTACGGCGGCAGCAGCATGGAGTTGAATTTGACGCCGCTACCACTGCGGTCCCGTACCTTGGGAACTTGGATTGCCACCTCTCCTACCCCAGTTGTAATCGTCCGTTCGGGCAAGTAGCCGTTGCGCACCACCACCTGGCGGCCTTGCTCATCGCGTCGGTCTTGATACTGCTCTAGAAACGCTTGCAATTCTGCCTCCACCGCCTGAGCGATGATCTGCCGAGCGCCTCGACGAATCAGATCGCTGAGGGCGTCGCTGAAGGTTTCCGTGGTCTCCGGCGTGGGCAATGAAATAAGATTGTCGCTATTCATGGTGTCGTCCTCGCTGGTGGTTTGCTTTATCCAGCAGGATACGCCCTTCCTTCTTTTCCCTCCATACACCAGAAATGAGCATAGCTCACGCAAATCCCTTGTTCCTCATGGGGTTGACAATGCTCCGCCTGAGCCACTTCGTAAGCTTCTATGGTTGCTTTGATCTGCTGTTTCATCTGGGCCAACGCACTCGCAGAGCACCCGACAT